>JAYVAS010000417.1:0-4154 GCA_043750895.1 Pseudomonadota bacterium | reverse complement strand
GCCTTGGTCTCGGGGTAGTGCGCGAGCCAGGTGGTGGGGTAGGGGAGGGACGCGTCGGCGTCGAGGTGATCGTGGCCGTCGAACACCACGCTGGGGGAGCTGGTGTAGACCAGGTGGGGCACGGAGAGGGCCTGCATGGCGGTGAGCAGGTTGCCGGTGGCGCCCACGTTGGCATCTTCGAAGTCCTGGCGTTTGCCCCACACGCCGGTCTTGGCGGCGACGTGGAACACCACGTCCACGCCCTCCACCGCGTCGTAGGCGACGGCGGGATCGGTGAGATCGGCTCGGAGGTGGGTGACGCCGAGGGCGGCCAGGGCGGGGTAGTCGCCCCGGGCGACGGTGCGGACGGAGTGGCCGGCGGCGACCAGCTGGCGGACGATGGCACCGCCCAGGAAGCCGCCCCCACCGGTGACGAGGGTGCGCATGCGGGGGGACTATCGTCGTCTGCCGCGCCGACCCGCGGGGCGGCGTGATCATCTCCCGAACCGGTTGATCGCGGCCTCGGCCAGCCGCGCCAGGTCGTCGGGGCGGACGATCACCTCCCCGAAGATCCCCGTCAGAGCCTCGGCCATCCGAGGCGCCGTCTCGGTGTAGAGGAGCTCGCGCAGGCGCCCCTCGGACACCTCGTCGGTGGCGGCCCGGCACATCCGGAGCGCGGCCGCCTCCGCCTCGGCCGCGATCTTCCGCGCCTCGCCCTGCAGCCGCGCCGTCTCGACGCTGCCGGCGGCGCGTTGTTGATCCCGGCGCAGCTCGGCGTCCACCGCCATCTGACCGAGCGCCTGCTGGTGCGTCGCCTCGGCGCGGGCGCGCTCCCGCTCGGCGATCACCCGCTCCTCCGCCAGGGCGAGCATCTCCCTCCGTCGACCCTCCGCCTGCCGCTCCGCCTCGTTGCGCACGGCGGCCTGGGCGGCGGCCACCTCCGCCTCGGCCGCCACCGCGGAGAGAGCCAGGGTGGCGCGGTAGGGAGCCTGCAGGCGCTCGAACACCTCGCGGGAGAGCACGCGCACGTCCTGGATCTCGATGGTGTCGATCACGATCCCCCACCCCCCGTCGGCGGTGTCACCGGAGCGACCGGCGCCGCGCACCACCGGGGCGACCTCGCTCATCAACTCGGCGGCCAGGGCGTCCTTCCGTCGCTCCAGGCAGTCGTCCAGGGTCAGGTTCGCCACCAGGCGCCGGGTGGCCCCGACGAACATCTCCGCGAGGATGGTGCGGAAGCGGTCGGGCTCGCCGAGATCGAGCATGCGCCATGCGATCCGTGGCTCCACCACCCGGAACACCGCCAGCCCCGTGACCTGCACGCCGGTGCGCTCCCGGGTGACCTGGTCGGCGGTGAAGTGCAGACGATGGACGCTGGTGTCGATCAGGGCGACGGTGTCTCCCGGCCAGCGAAAGGCGCTCCCGCCCTGTTCGGCGCGGAGGATCCGTCCGTTCCGAACGTGGAGCAGGTGTTCGTGGGGGGCCGCGGTGATCAGGCCCCAGGAGGGGAGGGTGCGCATGTCGGGTATCTCCGCGGGGATCCAGTGCAATCACCGTACCAACGGACCGAGGCGGGGGATTCGCGGTGGTTGCGCCACGCCATGGGTCATACTGACGCGTCATGTCTGATTTTGACGCATACGCCCCGCCGATCCCGGTCACCTCCGTGCTCGCGGCCCTGGTGCGCGAGGCCGCCGGCGCGCTCGGCGCCCACCGCGGAACCCTGTTCCTCCTCGATCGTGCGCGGGGTCTGCTGGTGAGCCGGGTGGCCGAGGCCGCGCCGGAGCTCGTCCTGCCGCTCGACGAGGGGGTGGCTGGAGAGGTCGCCCGCACCGGGGTCCTGGCAGTGGTGGGGGGCGGCGACCCGCGCATCGCGCGGCGCTTCGAGGAACAGACCGGGTTCCGGGTGGAGGATCTGCTGGCGGCGCCGGTGCGGGCCCCGGGCGGCGCGATCGTCGGGGTCCTGGAGCTCCTCAACCGCGGTCACACCGAGGTGGCGCAGGAGGAGGCCCACGCGGTGCGGTCGGTGTGCGCCCGGCTCGGGGCGGCGCTGGACGCGACCAGCCTCGGTCCGCAGCTCACCCGGGAGGGCCCGCGCCCCCTGGTGTACGGCCTCAATCGGGTGGTCGCGTTCGGTCCCGCGATGGCGGAGGTCGGACGACGGGTCGCGCGGGCGGCGCCGACCGACGCCACGGTGCTCGTCATCGGTGAGACCGGCACCGGAAAGGAGCTGATCGCGCGCGCCCTGCACGCCAACTCGGCGCGGTCAGACCGGCCCTTCGTCAAGGTGGACTGCGCGGCGTTGCCGGCGGCGCTCATCGAGAACGAGCTGTTCGGTCACGAACGCGGGGCGTTCACCGGTGCCGATCAGGCCGTGGAGGGCCGGGTGGCCGCCGCCGAGGGGGGCACGCTCTTCTTCGACGAGGTCGGCGAGCTGCCGGTGGAGGTGCAGGGCAAGATCCTTCGGCTGATCCAGGACCGGACCTACCTGCGGGTGGGGGGCACCAGAGAACGGAAGGCCGACGTCCGCTTCCTCGCCGCCACCCACGTCGACCTGGAGGCCGCGGTCGCGGCCCGCACCTTCCGGGCCGACCTCTACTACCGCCTCCGGGTCGTCCCCATCCACGTGCCTCCGCTCCGCTCCCGGGGAGCCGAGGACGTGGATCGGCTGGTCGATCACCTGTTCCACGGGGCGGTGCGTCGCCACGGCCGAACCGAGCTCACCCTGTCGGCGACGGCGCGCCGGGCCCTGCACGCCCATCCCTGGCCCGGCAACGTCCGCGAGCTGGAGAACGTGCTGGAGTCGGCGGTGATCCTCGCCGAGGGACCGGTGATCGGCCCGGGGGACCTGGAACTGGTGGCGGCGCCGGCGCCGGCGCCGGCGACAGGCGCGGTGTCTCAGCTCGCGGCCACCGAGGCCGAGGCGATCGGCCGGGCGCTGCTGGCCACGCGCGGGAACCGCTCCGAGGCCGCCCGGCGACTGGGCATCAGCCGGAGCACGCTGCTTCGACGACTGCGGGGCTGAACGGGCGGGATCGCCCCGCGGAACGATGAGGCCCGACCTACCGCGCTTCCAACCACTGCTTGAGCTGGATCCGGTTGATCTTCGCGTTGTGACGCACGTCCACCGGGAACGCGGGGTGGAACTCCACCCGGTTGACGCTGCCCTCGGCGAGCACCGCGGCGCGGAGCGCGGCGTCCTCGGGCCCTTCGATCAGCACCACCGGCTCTTCCTGCCCGCGAACACCCGCGCCCACCAGCGCGACCTTCCGACCCGGCACCAACGGACCGATCCGGCCCTCCACCCGGTCGGTGTAGAGCGGGCCGCGCGCGGTCTCGACCCGCTCGCTCTTCCGCCCGCAGAACCAGAGCCGACCCTTCTCGTCGCGGTAGCCGAGGTCCCCGATGCGGTGCCAGACGCGGTCCCCGTCGGCGATCTTGGCGATGGCGTCTGCGTCGGGACGGTTGGCGTAGCTACGGGTGACGACGTCGCCCGCGACCGTGATCTCGCCGACCTCGCCGTCGGCCACCTCCCGGGCGTCCGCCAGGGTAGGGAGCGGGGCGTCAGTGACGGCGAGGATGCGCACGGTGATGCCGGGCGCCGGGTAGCCGACGCAGGTGCCCGCGCCGGCGAGGGTGCGTGCCCCGGTGTCGGCCAGGACCTCCCGCCCGAACAGGGTGGAGACGGGGAGCGACTCGGTGGCGCCGTAGGGGGTGCCGACGTCACCATCGGGCAGCATCTGGTGCAGCGCGGTGATCAGCGACGGGGGCACGGACGCCCCCGCGATCAGCACCCGCCGCAGCCCGGGGAAGCGCACACCGTTCTCGATGGCCCAGGGGGCGACCCGCCGCCAGATCGCCGGGGAGCCGAAGGCGGTGGTGCAGCGATGCTCGGACAGCGCGCGGGCGACCTTGGCTGGGTCGCAGGTGCCCGGCTTCGACGGATCGAGCTCCGGAATGACCGAGGTCATCTCCAGCGCGTTGTCGAAGAGGGAGAAGAGCGGGAAGGCGGCGCAGTCGACCTCGCCCGGCGCGAAGTCGTAGGAGGCCTTGAGCGCGCGCACCTGGGCGTTGAAGTTGCCGTGGGTGTACACCACGCCCTTCGCGGGGCCGGTGGATCCGGAGGTGAAGAGGATCGCTGCTTCTTCGGTGTCGGCGCAGTCTACGACCGTGGT
>JAYVAS010000416.1:0-6552 GCA_043750895.1 Pseudomonadota bacterium | reverse complement strand
CCTCGGCGGCCTGCTCGGCGGCGCCGCGTTCGCGACCTTCCTCTTGCCGGTGTCGGACCCCGACGGCGCGCGATGGAACCGCCGGTACGCGACGGCCGCGTCGATGGCCTGCGTCGCGCTGTCCGCCGGGGTCGCGCTGGCCGGCCCCTGGCTCGTCCCCTACGCCCCCCTCGACGCCGACGGGGTGGCGCTGGAGCGCCCCACCTGGTGGGAGCCCGGCTGGGGGCGGAACCGCGACGCCGGCTGGACCTCACCCACCGGATCGGGCGCGCTGAGCGCGCGCACCTTCGTGAGCCCGGACCCCACCACGGTCGACGCCGCCGTCGACGAGCTGGTCACCAGCTACCGGGCCGTGGACGACAAGGTCCGCGCCGAGGGGGTCCCCGTCCAGGTCGACGGGGTGGACGGACGCCGCATCCGTCTCGAGGGCGACGGCTGGAGCACCGAGGCCCTGGTGCTGGTCCGCGGGCGGTACGTCCACACCGTCACGGTGGACGCCCCGGTCGGCCGGTTCGGCCCGGTGTTGACCGACCACGTCCTCGCCAGCGCGCACCTGCGCGCCCCGGACGCCCTGCGCGACGCCATCGACCGGGGGGCCACCCCTCGGGGCCGGATCGCCCAGGCCAAGGTCCTCGCCGACCTCGGCCAGACCGACGACGCGCTCGCGCTGCTGACGAGCGAGGATGTGGCCACCATCGTCGCCCGGCTGGGGATCCTCGCCGACGCCCGCCACCCCGATCTCGCCGACGCCGTGGCCGCGTCGCTGGCACGCCTCCCGGACGAGCGCCGGGTGGTCGTCGCGGCGGCGCGTGCGTGGGCGACGGTGGGGGACACGGCGCGCCGGGACGCGGTGATCACCGCCGCGCGGGCCCGCTGGCCGGACGACACGGCCCTGGAGAGGGCCCTCGTCGCCGATCAGCCGTGATGCCCGCCCCCGTGGCGGATCTCCTCTCCGTCCACGATGAAGACCACCCGTTCGGCGATGTTCACCACGTGATCGCCGACGCGCTCGAGGTGGCGGCAGATGCTGGCGTAGGCCAGCGCCCGCTCGAACTGGTCCGGGTGCGCGCGGGTGACCGCGATGAGGTGCGCGAACGCGGCGCGATTCAGGTTGTCCACCGTGTGGTCGTCTTCCTTGACCGCCCGGGCGGCCCGCGGCTCCCGTTGCTGGAACGCGCGCGACACCCGCTCGAGCTCGTCGAGCACCCTCCGCTCCAGCTCGTCGAGCTGCGGCGGCGCGTCGATCCCCGTGCTGCCCAACAGCTCGAGGGACCGCTCGGCCACGTTGCAGGCGAGGTCGCCGATGCGCTCGATGTCGGTCACCATCTTCAAGACGCCGATGGCGAACCGCAGGTCCCCGCCCACCGGCGACCGGCGGGCGAACACGGACTGGATCATGTCGTCGATCGCCATCTCGAGGTGGTCGACCACGTTGTCGGAGCTGATCACCGCGCGGGCCCGCTCCGGATCCCGGGCGCGCACCGACTGGAGGGCCGCCCGGAGCATCTCGTCCACCTTCGTGATCATGAAGAGGACTTCACTCTCGATCGCACGAAGCTCGGAGTCGTACTGGGAGGCGGTATGGGGAGGGCGGTCCATGGTCAACGGGTATGTCCGGGTGCTGAGTGAAGCGCAAGCGTTGGCGTAATCGTCTCCGTTCTGTAACAGATTCGACACTGAGCAAGAGCTATCCGTAGCCGCGACTGGAGAACACCTTGAATCTCATCCTCGCCCTCTCCCTCCTCGGCTGTTCCGGCGGCGACTCCAAGCCGCAGGAAGGCACGGCCAAGCCCCCAGAACCGGCGAAGCCCGCCACGATCCGCGTCGACGGATCGAGCACGGTGTTCCCGATCACCGAGGCCGTGGCGGAGGAGTTTCGGAAGGCTGGCAACGCGGCCGACGTCACGGTCGGCATCGCCGGCACGGGCGGTGGTTTCAAGAAGTTCTGCACCGGGGAGACGGACCTCTCCGACGCCTCGCGGCCCATCAAGCCCTCAGAGGTCGAGCTCTGCCTCAAGAACAACGTGAACTACGTCGAGCTGCCGATCGCCTACGACGGGCTCGCCGTCGTGGTGAACCCCAAGAACGACTGGCTCGCCTCCATCACCACCGAGGAGCTCAAGAAGATCTGGGAGCCCGAGGCCCAGGGCAAGGTGATGAAGTGGAGCGACGTGAACCCCAAGTGGCCGGCGAAGGACCTCCGGCTCTTCGGCGCGGGCGTAGACTCCGGCACCTACGACTACTTCACCGACGCGATCAACAAGAAGGAGCACGCGAGCCGCGGGGACTTCACCTCCTCCGAAGACGACAACGTCCTCGTGCAGGGGGTCGCGGGTGACGTCGGCGCGCTCGGCTTCTTCGGGCTCGCGTACTACGAAGAGAACATGGACAAGCTCAAGCTGGTCCCCGTCGACGACGGCAAGCCCGAGAACGGTGCCGGCCCCATCACGCCCACCGCCCAGACGGTGCAGGACGCGACCTACCAGCCGCTCTCCCGCCCGCTGTTCGTCTACGTGTCCGTCAAGGCGCTGGATCGCCCCGAGATCCAGAGCTTCGTGAAGTACTACCTCACGGAGGCCTCCAAGCTCGTCGCCGAGGTCGGGTACATCGCGCTCCCGGCCGACGCCTACCCGAAGATGCAGGCGCGTGTCGACGCCCGCAAGCCGGGCTCGGTGTTTGGCGGACACGGCTCGAAGGTGGGGGTGACCCTCGATCAGCTTCTGGGGGAGCCGATCGTCCCCACCATGCCCACCCCGCCCCCCGCTGATGGCGCCGCCCCCGGAGCGGCCCCCGCCGGGACCCCGACGCCCGCGACCGCACCCGCCCACTAGATGGCGGCCGGCCCTTCCCCACTCACTGCTCCCCGCGACCTGACCGAGCGGGTGATCGGTGGCGTGCTGTTCGCCGCCGCGACGGTCTCCGTCGCGACGACCGCGGGCATCATCGCGGTGTTGTTGGGGGAGAGCCTCGCATTCTTCGAGGAGGTCAGCATCGTGGACTTCCTCACCGACACGCAGTGGACCCCGCTCTTCGCGGACAAACACTTCGGCATCCTCCCCCTGCTCACCGGCACCGTGATGACGTCCACCATCGCGGTGTGCATCGCGGTGCCCTTCGGGCTCGCGGCGGCGGTGTACCTCGCCGAGTTCGCGGCCCCGGGGGTACGACGGGTGCTGAAACCCGCCATCGAGGTGTTGGCGGGCGTGCCCACCGTCGTCTACGGCTACTTCGCGCTGACGATGATCACGCCCCTGCTACAGCCGATCATCCCGGACCTGTCCACCTTCAACGCGCTCTCCGCCGGAATCGTGATGGGCATCATGATCCTGCCCGTCATCGCGTCGTTGTCCGAGGACGCCCTCTTCGCGGTCCCCGCCGCGCTCCGCGAAGGCGCCTACGCCCTGGGCGCCGGGAAGCTCCCGACGGTCCTCCGGGTCGTCCTGCCCTCGGCCTTCTCGGGCATCGCCGCTTCGGTGATCCTGGGGGTCTCCCGCGCTATCGGTGAGACGATGATCGTCGCCATCGCCTGCGGCCAACAGCCGCGGCTGGGCATCGACCCCCGGGACCCGATCATGACCATGACCGCGTTCATCGTGCAGGTGTCCCTGGGCGACACGCCCACCGGCACGATCGAGTACCGCACCATCTTCGCGGTCGGCCTCGCCCTGTTCCTGCTCACGATGGTCCTGAACATCGCCGCGTTCCAACTCCGCCGCCGCGTCCTGAGAGGATGATGGAACACCGAGTCGCCCCCGCCCCGAGCCCCGTACGCTCGGGGCTCACCGAGGCCACCGACAAGTTCGGGGCCGAACGCGCCTTCCGGGCCACGACCCTGGTCGCGGTGGTGCTACCCCTCTGCCTCCTGGCGCTCCTCTTCAGCCAGGCCCTGCTCGAGGCGGCTCCGCGCCTGTCCTGGGACTTCCTCACCGCCTACCCGTCCCGCCGCCCCGAGGACGCGGGCATCCTGCCCGCCCTCGCCGGAACCGCCGGGCTGATGCTGCTCACCGCCGCGATCGCATTGCCCATCGGGCTCTCCGCCGCGGTGTACCTCGAGGAGTACGCCCCGGACACCTGGGTCACGCGCTTGATCGAGCTGAACATCTCCAACCTCGCCGGCGTTCCCTCGATCCTCTACGGCCTCCTGGGCCTGGAGTTGTTCGTACGGGCCATGGGCATGGGCCGGAGCATCCTGGCCGGGGCGAGCACGCTGTCGTTGTTGCTGCTGCCCATGGTGATCATGGCGTCGCGGGAGGCGCTCCGCACAGTGCCACGCGGGCTGCGCGAGGCGGCCTACGCGCTCGGCGCCGACCGTTGGTCCACCATCCGGCGGGTGGTGTTTCCGATGGCCCTCCCCGGGATCCTCACCGCGGTCATCCTCTCCCTCGCCCGCGCGATAGGAGAGACGGCCCCCCTGATCTCCATCGGCGCCCTGACCTACGTGGCCTTCCTCCCCAGCTCCATCAACTCGAGCTTCACCGCTCTCCCGATCCAGATCTTCAACTGGGTCTCTCGACCCCAGGCGGGCTTCCACGTGAACGCGGCCGCCGGGATCATCGTCCTCCTCACGGTCATGCTCGCCCTGAACGGGTTGGCCATCTGGCTCCGTGCCCGGCTTCAGCGGAAGGCCGCGTGGTAGACGCCCAGCCGAAGATGCGGGTGGACGACGTCCACGCCTGGTTCGGCGCCTCCGAGGCCCTGAAGGGCATCACGCTGACGATCGCGCCCCGGGAGGTCACGGCGGTGATTGGCCCCTCGGGATGCGGCAAGTCCACCTTCGTGCGCTGCCTCAACCGGATGCACGAGGTCACGCCGGGGGCCCGCGTGTCAGGCCGGGTGCGGCTGGACGACGAAGACATCTACGGACCGGCGGTGAACCCGGTCCAGGTCCGCCGCCGGATCGGCATGGTGTTCCAGAAGCCCAACCCCTTCCCGACGCTGTCGATCCGCGACAACGTGCTGGCTGGGATCACGCTCCAGGGCATCCGCGTCAGCGACGCCGACGCCCGGGTCGAACGGGCGCTCCGCCAGGCGGCGCTGTGGGACGAGGTCAAGGACGGCCTGGGCCGCACCGGCGTCCACCTCTCGGGGGGCCAGATGCAGCGCCTCGGCATCGCCCGCGCCCTGGCGCTGGAGCCGGAGGTCCTGCTGATGGACGAGCCCTGCTCGGCGCTGGACCCCATCGCCACCGCGCGCGTCGAGGAGCTCATCGTCCAGCTCCGGGAGCGCTACACCATCGTGATCGTCACCCACAACATGCAGCAGGCGGCCCGGGTGGCGGACACCACGGCGTTCTTCTACATGGGGGACCTCATCGAGCACTCCCCGACCAAGACGATCTTCACCCGACCCGTCGATCGTCGCACCGAGGACTACATCACCGGGCGCTACGGCTAACCGGGGGCGGGTCGCTCCCCGGGGAGCAGCAAGGTGAAGGTGCTCCCGGTACCCGGGGCGCTGACGAAGCTCACCTCTGCCCCCATGGCGATGCTGAGGTGTTTGACGAGCGCGAGCCCGAGGCCGGTGCCGGGGACCGTACGGGACCGAGCCGGATCACCCCGGTAGAAACGCTCGAAGATGCGGGTGTGGTGGATGGGCTCGATCCCCGCGCCGGTGTCGCACACGTCGATGCGGATCCGACCCCCGACCGCCTGCGCCGACACGTGCACCGACCCGCCCGCGGGGGTGTACTTGAGCGCGTTGTCCACGAGGTTTCCGAGCGCGTGATCCAGGCCCTCGTCGTTGATGGACGCGACGAGGTCCGCCGGGACGTCGACGGTCAGGGCGGTCCCCTGCCCCACCGCGCGCCTTCGGTAGCGTTCGACCACCATCTCGACCGCCGGGGCGAGGGCGTCCGGGCGAAGAGGAAGGGCGCCCGGCCGAGCCTCCACGCGGGAGAGCTCGAGGACGTCGTCGGTGAGGCGGTGCAGGCGTCGTGCGTTCCGATCGATGGCCTGGATGGCCGACACCACGTGCGGGGGGAGCCCCTCCTGCTCGTCGAGCAGGCTCTCGGCGTACCCCACCAGGGCGGTGATGGGCGTGCGCAGCTCGTGGGACACGTTGGCGACGAAGTCACGACGGGAGCGCTCGGCGGCACGCAGGCTGGTGATGTCGAGCACGATCCCCATGCACGCCACCCCGTCGGCCAGCGGCACCGCGCGGATCACCAGCTCACGCGCGCCCACGGTGGCGAGGCGCTCGGAGGGGAGGCGCGTGCGCGCGGTCTCGTCGAGCACCTCCTGGAGCTCCGGGACGGCGACGGCCTCGATGGGACGCCGCCCCACCGGGTCCCCGCGAACCGGGAGGAGCGTCGCGAAGGCCGGATTCGAGCTGCGGATGTGCCCGTTGCTGTCCATCACGACGAGGCCGTTGGGCGACTCACGCCCCATCGCCCGATCCACGACCCGCTCCGACGCGTCTTCCAGACTGCGGGCCCGAAGCCGCTCGGCGAGCGCGTTGATCTCGATGGCCACCAGCCCGACCTGATCGCCGCCGTGGTGCGCGGCGTAGAGGTGAAGCTCGCCGGCGCCGATCCGACGGGTCACGGCGGTGAGC
>JAYVAS010000415.1:0-4818 GCA_043750895.1 Pseudomonadota bacterium | reverse complement strand
TAGCCCCCGATGGCCGCGCCGGTCTACCAGCGGATCCTGCTGAAGCTCTCCGGCGAGATGCTCGCCGGGGGCACCGGCTACGGCTTTGACGCCAAGGTCCTCAAGCGCTTCGCCGAAGAGGTGATCGCGGTTCGGGACCTGGGCGTGCAGATCGGCATCGTCATCGGCGGAGGGAACATCTTTCGCGGGATCGCGGGCAGCGAGACCGGGATGGAGCGCGCCCACGCCGACTACATGGGGATGCTCGGCACCGTCATCAACGCGCTCGCGCTGCAGGACACGCTCGAGCAGGCCGGTTGTTACACGCGGGTCATGTCCGCGCTCCGCATCGACCAGGTGTGCGAGCCGTACATCCGCCGCAGGGCCGTGGCACACCTCAACAAGGGGCGCGTGGTCATCTTCGCGGCCGGCACCGGGAACCCCTACTTCTCGACGGACACCGCCGCTTCGCTGCGCGCCGCCGAGATCAACGCCGACGTCATCTTGAAGGCGACGAAGGTCGACGGGATCTACAACAAGGATCCCATGAAGTTCCCGGACGCCGTGAAGTACGACCGCATCTCCCACATGGAGGCGCTCTCGCTCGGCCTGAAGGTGATGGACGCGACGGCGATCTCCCTGTGCATGGAGAACCAGCTCCCCATCGTCGTCTTCGATCTCACCGCCCCGGGGAACGTGGTCCGGGTGGTGAGCGGAGAGCGCGTGGGCACGCATGTGACTACGCTTCCCGCATAGCCTTCCGGAGGAAACATGGACGAGTACCTCAAGAGCCTCGCCCAGGACATGATCAAGGCGCTGGACTCCCTCAAGCGGGACCTGGGCGCGGTGCGCACCGGGCGCGCGTCGCCCGGTCTGTTGGAGAACGTCCAGGTGCACGTCGCCAGCTACGGGAGCACCATGGCGCTCCGCGAGCTCGGTGGCATCGGCGCCCCCGACGCCCGCCTCCTCGTGGTCAATCCCTGGGACAAGGGCACCATCCTCGACATCGAACGCGCCATCGCCACCGCCGGGCTGGGGTTCAACCCGAGCAACGACGGGCAGATCATCCGCATCCCCATCCCCCCCCTCACCGGTGAGCGCCGGCAGGCGCTGGTGAAGGTGGTCAAGAAGGCGGGCGAGGAGTGCAAGGTCCGCGTGCGCCAGGTGCGGCAGGAGTACCGGGACCTCTTCAAGGCCGCGTGCGACGACAAGGACATCACCGAGGACGAGCTCAAGCGTCTGAACGAGAAGGTCCAGACCGAGACGGACGCCAACGTCAAGAAGGTCGACGAGATCTGCGCCGCGAAGGAAAAGGAAGTCCTGGAGGTCTGATGGCCGTCGTCCCGCGCCACGTCGCCGTCATCATGGATGGGAACGGCCGGTGGGCCGAGTCGCGCGGGATGCCTCGTCTCCGTGGGCACGAAGAAGGCGCCGAGTCGGTGCGGGCGATCAGCCGCGCCTGTCGGGAGCTCGGCGTTGCGGCGCTGACGCTCTACAGCTTCTCGACCGAGAACTGGAAGCGGCCGGCCGACGAGGTGGCGGGGCTGATGGGGCTGCTGTCCCGGTACCTGGTCGAAGAGCGCCGGGAGATCATGGACAACGGCATCCGACTGAACGCCATCGGGCAGCTGGATCGGCTGCCCGCCCCGGTTCGTCTCGCGCTTCACGAGCTGATGCGCGCCAGCCGCGACAACAAGGGGATGGTCCTCACGCTCGCCCTGTCCTACGGTGGCCGGGCCGAGATCGTGGAGGCGGCGCGGGCGCTGGCAAAGAAGGCGTCGACGGGCCGGCTCTCACCGGACAAGATCGACGAGGCGGCGTTCGCTGCCGAGCTCGGCACCGCCGGGCTCCCCGACCCGGACCTCCTCATCCGGACCTCCGGAGAGCTCCGCATCTCGAACTTCATGCTCTGGCAGTGCGCGTACGCAGAGATCTACGTCACACCGGTGCTGTGGCCCGACTTCCGCCGGCCCCAGCTCGAAGACGCCTTCGCCGTGTTCAACCAGCGTGAGCGCCGCTTTGGCAAGACCGGCGCCCAGATCAAGGAGCCACCCGCATGAAGACCCGGCTGATCGCGGGGCTCACGGGGCTCGCGCTGGTGCTCCCGCTGATCCTCTGGATCAACCCCATCGGGCTCATCCTCCTGGTGGCGGTGGCGCTGGCGGTCGCCCAGGACGAGTACGCCGGGATGGCCACTCACGACATGCCGCAGCACCGCTGGCTGGCGCGCTGGGTGATGGTGGTGTTCGGACTGCTGTTCTTCTTCGTCCAGACGGTCGGTCCCGGGGCGCTGCGCCTCGGCGAGCTCACCCGCGCCGTCCAGTTCGGCGTCGGGGCGCTGTCGGTGTTGGTCGCCCTCGTCGTACCGATGTTCGTCGTGCCGGACGTCAACCACGCGGGGCGGCTCGCGGTGCGATTGGGCTTCGGCATCTTCTACGCCCCGTTCCTGATGGCCCCCCTGATCTGGATCCGGTTCGGCAACCCGGGCATCCCGCTGATCTTCTTCCTGTTGTGCGCCACCTGGCTCGGGGACACCGGGGCCTACTTCGCGGGTCGCTTCTTTGGGAAGACGCCGCTGTTCCCGCGGGTCAGTCCCAACAAGACGGTGGAGGGCGTGGTGGGCGGTGCCATCGCGGCGGTGATCGGGTGCTCCGTCGTGAAGGTGGTCGCGTTGCCGGAGCTGTCCTGGCCCGAGGTGATCCTGATGGCGGTGGTGCTCGATCTGTTCGGCGTGGTGGGGGATCTCGCCGAGTCGATGCTCAAGCGGGCGTGGGGGGTGAAGGACTCGGGGTGGATCCTGCCCGGCCACGGCGGCATCCTCGATCGCGTAGATGCGCTTTTGTTCACCGCTCCGGCGTTCTACGTCTGGTTGGCATTGACTCACCCGAACCTGTGGGCAGTGTGACAGCGTGTCCTGGCTGCTCTCCATCCCCGGCGCCCTCCTCACCATCGCCGTGCTCGTCACGGTCCACGAGTTCGGGCACTTCGCGGCGGCCAAGTTCTTCGGGGTGCACGTCCGGGTGTTCTCGATCGGGTTTGGCACCCGCCTGTTCGGCTACACGTGGCGGGGCACCGACTACCGCGTCTCGGCCATCCCCTTCGGCGGCTACGTGCGCTGGGCGGGGGGGGACCCGTTCTCCGAGGGGGGAGGGGACGTGGAGGAGGACGAGCCGACCCCGACGTCGGGACTCTTCACCTCGAAGCCGCCCTGGCAGCGGCTGATCATCAACTTCGCCGGCCCGGCGATCAACATCCTGCTCCCGGTCGTACTGTTCACGGGCCTGCTCATGGCGGGGGATCCGCAGCCGGAAGCCCGCATCGGCGGCGTGGTGCGGGGCTCGGCCGCCGAGGCAGCGGGCATCGTTCCCGGGGACCACATCGTCGACGTCGGCGGCGTCTCGGTGCGTACGGACATCGACGTGCGGGACGAGCTCGCCGAGGCGCGGGGCAACGAGGTCCGCGTCACCGTCCGGGGCGCCGCGGGCGAGCGCGCGGTCGCGCTGCCGTTCCCAGCGGGTGGCGACCGCAGCGCGACGGCGTTGGGGCTGGACTTCTATGCGCCTCCCCGGTTCGTGGGCGTCGACGATCCGGCGTCGCCCGCCGGGAAGGCGGGGGTGATCACCGGCGACGAGGTCCGTGCGGTCAACGGGGTCCCCGTCCACGACTTCATCGCGCTCGCGGCGGCGCTGGCGGACGCGCCGGGGCCCGTCACGCTCGACGTGTACCGGGAGGCAGACGCCCCGCCGTTGACGGTCACCGTCGAGCCCCGATCGGTCGAGGGCGTGGTCGGTGCCACCGACGCCGACAGCGAGACCTGGCGGCGCTGGGGCCTCGCCCCCGGGTCGGTGTTCGCCGGACAGGTGGGCCCGGACTCTGCCGCGGAGGCGGCTGGGCTGCGGGTGGGGGATCGCCTCCTGCAGGTGGACGATCGACCGGTCCGTGGCTGGGATGACGTCGTCAACGCCGTCTCGGCCTCGGCCACCGGGGATGGCGAGACCATGACCGCCCGGCCGGTGGAGGTCACGGTGCGCCGCGACGGCGCCCTGGTGGTGCTCACCGGCACCCCCCGGACGCTCCGGGACACCGCGGGCGGCGTCTACTACTGGCGGGTGCTGTTCGGGGTCGGTCCCTCGGCCGCGGACGTCCCGGGGGAGCGCGTGACGCGCCCCTACCCGTTCACCGAGGCCGTCTCCCGCGCGTCCAGCTTCACCTTCCAGTTGGGCGCGTACATGCTCGAGCTCATCGGGAAGATGTTCACGCGCGAGGCCGCGCCCAGCGAGCTGATCGGGGGTCCAGTCGCGGTGCTCGGGGCGCTCAAGGCCGCCGCTGAGGCAGGCGTGTTCGAGCTGTTCCGTCAGACGGGCATGATCTCCTTGTCGTTGGGCATCATCAACCTGCTCCCGGTGCCGATCTTCGACGGCGGGCAGATGGTCATGAACTTCGCGGAGTGGGTGCGCGGGCGGCCGCTCCCGTACTTGATCCGGGAGCGGATACAGCAGGTCGGGGTCATCTTCGTGATCGTCCTGATGTTCGCGGTGCTCGTCAACGACACCTGGCGCTGGATCTCGAAGCCCTCGGCGCGCTGATGGGGCGGAGCCTGCTCATCGACACGACGGGCCCGGTGGTGGGCGTGGCGGGCTGGGTCGACGGCCGGCTCGTCGGGGCTCACAGCCTGCGTCAGACGGCGGGCGCGGACGGCTGGCTGACCCCCCGGATTGGCGCCGTGCTGGAGGCGCTCGGGGGGCTCGACCGCGTGGGCGTCACGGTGGGCCCTGGGGCGTTCACCGGCATCCGCGTCGGCGTCGCGAGCGCGCTGGGGCTGGCGTTGGCGCGGGGCGT
>JAYVAS010000414.1:0-2111 GCA_043750895.1 Pseudomonadota bacterium | reverse complement strand
GAGGCGCGTGGGGGACCGTCCCCGTGGGGGATCAGCGACCGCGCAGGCGGGCCCCGAACCACTGCTTGAGCTTGTCGCGCTTACGGGTGGCCGCGGGGGCGTCGTCGAGGCGATCCGGGATGGGTGGCCCACCCCAGAACGTCTTCCGGACGTTGGCGATGCTCTCGTACACCCCCTGGGCGTCGGTGTAGCGGGCGTCGTCGTAGTCCTCGGGGTGGAGGAGCCGGCCGAAGCGCGACACCTCGTGGACCGCCATGGGGATCCACTTGAGCAGGCTGTGCGCGATGGGGAAGATGTTCTCGTGCTCCTCGTTCCAGTAGACGACCGGCGGCTCGGCGTCGACCACCTTGGTGAGGTCCAGGCAGTCGAAGTCGCCGTTCCCCCAGTCGTGGAACGGGACCAGACGCCGCCGGATCAGATCGGCGACGTTCTCGGGGTTGGTGTCGCGCGGGGGCTCGGTGCCGAACACCTCGATGCCGTACAGCGACATCCCGTTGGAGAGGGCGAGGAGCTCGGGGTAGCTACCCGTCAGCGCCAGGGGCATCCGGGCCTGAAAAGCGGCGAGCGCGTCGGCCCCGGCCGGCGGCCGCAGCACCAGACGGAGCGGCCCCGAGGGACCGGCGTGGACCTGGGCGGAGAGCTCCTCGAGCAGCGGGGCGACGGGCATGCCCGCCTGCTACCCCGGATTCCCGCCGAGCGCTGGCGAGGATCCGTGCAGCGCCATACTCCGCGCCGCGATGCTGCTGTGGCTCTCCCTCGCGTGCGGACCCAAGCCGGTCACCGCGGCCCACGGTGACGCCCCACCCCTCTCGGTGCTCCGCGCCGAGGGCGTCGGCCTCGCCGCGGTCCAGGTGGTGCAGGACCTCCCGGCGCCGACCCTGCCCACGCCCCCCCCTCCCGGGGTGGTCGAGCAGGGCATCACCGACACCACCGGCACCCAGGCCACGGTGCTCGACCCCGTCGCCGACGGCCCGTTCCTCCGGAACGAGTACATCGGGAACATCCGCTTCGGCGGTGGATTCATCCGCACCGGGGATGTCGCCCTGGACGCCCGCGCCAAGCTCATGGAGTTCAACAGCCAGGACCCGTACCGCGTCCAGGCCACGGCCTGGCTGCAGACCACGGTGACCGCGCTCCTCGACGAACGCCACATCCCTTACACCCCGACGACGGCGACCGCGTCAGCGTCACGCGTCGCGGTTCGCGGCATGAACGAGGACGACGGCCGGGACAACATCAACGTCCCTCGCACCCAGCTCGTACCCGGCACGCTGACCCCCGCGCCCGCCCCCACCCCCACCTACGTGGTGGTGCCCTACCTGCGCAGCTACTACTCCCACAACGGCGGCTGGTTCATCGGGCAGGAGTACGGGTGTATGGCCGGCGCGCGCGTCGAGGTCACGCTGGCGCTGTTCGACACCCGGCGGGGCGAAGCGGTGTGGTGGGGCGAAGCCACCGGGCGCCACCTCGACCTGCGCGTAGGCCAGCCGTCCACGGCGGAGCTCGACCAGTTCCTCCTGTGGGCCGAGGACATCGTCGAAGCCGGCCTGTCGCGCGGGTTTCTCCGCGACGGCTCGGCGCGCTAGCCCAGCGTTCTCCCCGCACGGCGGGCGCGAGGGCGACCCAAAAAGACGAACGGCGGAGCCCGAAGGCCCCGCCGTTCTGCAGACCGCCGCGGACTACTGCGCGTTCGGGACCGGACCCTTACCGATCTTGACGCCGCGGGCTTCGACAGCGGCGCAGCGCTTGCCGAAGATGGGCATCCGGAACGGGGCGAAGCCGGTCGTGGTGATGTGCGCCTTGTTGGCCAGGATGTGCGTGGCCTCGGGCATCTTCTCGAGCGCGTCGTAGAGCGCGCGGCCTTCTTCGGGGGCCGGGCCACCGATGGGCAGGGCGCCGAGGATGGAGGAGAGCGGATCCCCACCGGCCGCGGCGCGGGATGCACCCTGCGAGTCGACGAAGAGGTGGCCGAAGTCGATCCCGAAGATGTAGGTGCCACACGCCTCGGCGCTGGTGGCGCCCATGACCGTGTAGTCCGCGTGGGCCAGGACGATCCCGGAGTCCGGGACGTAGTGGTCCTTGAAGTTGCAGCCGGCAGCAGCGATCAGGGT
>JAYVAS010000413.1:0-2610 GCA_043750895.1 Pseudomonadota bacterium | reverse complement strand
CCGGGGCCCGCGGGGTCGGACCCGGACTTGTGGGTGTACGCCGCGCTCAACCTCGGGGTCGGCGAGGTCCCACAGCTCCCGCCCGCGTTCCCGACCCTCATCCTCGCCCTGCATCGGCTCGGCCCTACGCCCTTCGCCGCCGCGGCCCTGGTGGCCCACGTCGCGGCGCCGCTCGTCCCCCCGCTCACCTGGCTGCTTGCGCGCCAGTTGGGCGCGTCGCCCCCGGCAGCCCTCGTCGCCGGGCTGCTCACCCTTCTCACTGCCTCCGTGGTCACCTTCGATGCCCAGGTCATGCCCGAGACCTGGGCCGCGACGTGGTTTTTGGCGGCGGCGCTGGCCGGGGTGGCGTTCGTGGATCGACCGAGCGGGATGCGCCTGGCGGGCCTGACGCTGATGGCGGCCGGGGCGCCGCTGTGGCGGGAGCACGGCATCGCCATCGCGCTCGGCCTGGTGGGCGTCGCCGCGGTGGGGGCAGGCACCCCCGCGATCCGGGTCGTGCGGGCGCTCGTCGTCGGTGGGGGCATCGTGGCGCTCCCGGCGCTGTTCGGCGGCACGGTGGGCGCACCCTGGGACCAGCCCTGGCTGGCGCGCTTCGGCACCATGGGCCTCCCCAACGACGTGTCGGCGGCGATCACCGACCCCACCTGGATCGACCGCCCCCGCTGGGCCCTCTCGCTGGGCGGCGACGCCTACCTGTGGGCGGGGATCGGCGTCGCCGCCTGCCTTCGTCGGGAAACGCGGCTGGTGGCGCCACTCGTCGTTCTCGCCCCGGGGCTCGCCGGGCTGCTGGTGTGGTCGCAGCCGCGCCATGTCGCGGTGGTCCTCCCGATCGCGTTCGCGGTCTGGTCCGCCCGAGAAGGCCGCGGCTGGCGCACGGTGGGCGCCCTGGTGTGGGCGATCGGCATGGTCCGCGCCCCGTTCCACTTCGGCCGGCTGGAGCTCGAGCGCGCCCACCTCGAAGACCTTCGCCGCTTCGGCGACGCCCTCTGCGCCCATGTGGAGCCGGGCGACCTCGCCTACGGCGAACCCGCGGCCTTCCTGTTCTGCCCACTTCCCCGCCACGAGGTGAACGGGAGCGGCGCCGACTGGAAGACCTGGGCCGTCGGCCACCGCCCCGGAGTGGGCGCCGGATGGAGCGAGGTCGATGTGGGCGTCGGCGTCTACGACGTGTACCGCGTGGCGCCGCGCCTCGTCGGGTCCGCCCGGCCGTGCGCGGCGTCGCGGGCGAACCCCGACACCCCGTACCTGGTGTCCCCGCCCCGCGCCGCGATCCTCGGTCCACCGTGCACCGCCCCGCTGCCCACCACCGCCGAGGACGCACCCCGCCGCCGCCCCCGGGGCAGCGTCCGCCCGTGAACGACCGCGTCGCGAACCGGCTCATCCTCGCGGTGGTCGCGTTGGACCACCTGCGCTTCGTCGCCGTGGACGGCCGCGTCCCCCCCGATCTCGGCCTGTTCTACGATCCGCTCCCGGCGCTGTGGGCGGACTACGACCCGTGGTCACTCGCGCACACCGGGGGGTGGTACGCGAGCCTGCTTCTCCTGCTGTTCCGCATCTTCGGGCTGGGCACCGTCGCGTTCCAGCTCCCGGCGCTGATCTCGGTGCTGGTGGTGGTGTGGTGCGCCGGGAGGCTCGGGGGGGCCCGGGCGGCGGCGTTGGCGGCGGCCATCCCGATGGTCTGGGTGCAGGGGCGCGTGGGGTGGATCCACGTCCCGGAGGCGGCGCTTTTGCTGAGCGCCCTCACCGCGTGGCGCGCCGATCCCGAGCTGATCCGGCCCCGCAGCGGGGTGGGGATCGCGGTCCTCGGCGCGCTCGCCGTGGCGCTCCGCCCCAGCGCCGTCGGGTGGGTGGCCCTGCTCGGCATCGCGGTGGGCGTCCGCGCCGGCCGAAGGGTCGTGCTTCCCGCCCTCGTCTGGGTGATCGCCAGCGCACCCGCCGCGTGGGAGGCGCAGGGCTACCTCGCCGCCAAGCTCGCCGCGCGGGAGCGGTACGCCATCGACGTGCCCGCGCTGCTGGCGCAGGTCCCGCTCACCATCGGCTTCGTCCCCGGCCTGACCGTCCTCTTCGGGCTGGTCGCGCTGCGGCGGGCCGCCGTGGACCGGCTGCTTGCGACCTGGGCCTTGGTCCCGATGGTGCTGTTCGTCGGGTTCCGCGCCGGCATCGACAACTTCACCACCGGCGTCGTGGCGTTGGTGATCCTCGCGGCGCCCGGGCTCGACCGTTACGGTCGCATCGCCGATGTCGGTCCGCTGCTCTCGCTCACGCTCGCGGTCCTCGTCCAGTGGATCCCGTCCCCGGCGCCCGGATCGACGGTGGCCCGGGTCGCCGGCATGCTGAGCCTCCCGGCCCAGGACAACCTCAAGAACTACGCCCGGCCCCACACCGGGTGGGGGGCCGAGGACATCCGCGCGCTGGTCGCCCAGAGCTGTCGGGGTCGACCCTGCCGCATCGGCGTCGGCCAGGGGTTGTTTCGACCCCACGGCGAAGACCCGGGGCGCTTCGAGACGTTCTTGAGCGGGCTCGACGGGGTCGAGCTCGCCGACCTGCGCGACCGGGCCGGACCGCCGATGGGCCTCGACGCCGTGGTGAGCTGGGAGTGCCCCGATGGGG
>JAYVAS010000412.1:0-20357 GCA_043750895.1 Pseudomonadota bacterium | reverse complement strand
TCGGGAACGCCCTGAACTGCTGGGAGGGCTGGCGTACGGGCTTCGAGTGGCAGCGCTTCGTGGCCCTGGCGGTGGTCACCGCGGTGGCCTCGGGGGTCGCGGTCGCGCGCTTCCGCCGGCTCGACGTGCCGTAGTCACGCGCCGGGTTCTGCGCGGTGGCCCGCCCCGCTCGGTCGGCCGGTCCGTTCAGTCGGCGAGGAGCGGCACCCCCAGCCCCCGCCACCCGAGCCAGAGGACGCCCAGCAGCGCGGAGCAGGCAACGGTGGTGTAGAGCGCCTGCCTCCCGGCGGGCCCGCCGTCGGTGCGCAGGCGGAACCAGGCGGCATAGCCGAGGAGGGGAGTCAGCAGGAGGTTCCCCACGATGAGCAGCCCGAGCTCCCGCCGCGTCAGGGGCGGGCGGGCGGCCGGCACCCCCCTGAGCACGGCTTCGGCGCGCGTACGAAGCGCGCGGCTCGGGCGTAGGGGCTCTCCCATCCGGAGGCGCTTCTGGACCTCGTCGAGCGCGGCCTCGTCCAACACCGCGGTCGAACAGAGCACGGCGATCTCGCGGTCGGGGCCCGTGGGCACGGTGCCACAGGTCGCGCAGCGGCTCAGCGCGAGGTCCTTCGGCGCGCCGCAGACATGACAGATGGCCGGCCGGGGGAGGGACAGGGTCAGACCAGCGGACGCCCGCCGGTCGCGGCGAAGACCAGGACCTGCTCGACCGGGCTCCCCTCCGCCTCGGCCTGCTCGGCGAACCAGGTCTCCCAACCCGCGGGCGGGTCGTCCACGATCACCACGTCGGCCCCGGAGAGGTGCACCGTTCCGGCGAGCCCCACCGCGATGCGCATCGTCTCTCCGTAGAGGGTGACGGGGACCAGCGTACGTTCGACCTGGCCGCCGGGGGCGTGGGAGCGTTCGACGACGACGGCGAGGCCATCGGGCAGGGAGACCACTTCGCCCAGGTGGAAGGGCGGGCCGTGGAGGGCGGCGAGGCCGCGCCGCAGCGAGGTGAGGTCCGCTCCCCGCCAGGACGCCGCTCGCTCGGCCCAGATCGCCGCCGGCGCCGGGCCCCGGGCGCTGCGGCCGCCGAGGCCGCGGAGGAAGGGCGTCATCCAGGTGGGCCGTTCGGTGCCCGAGATGGGGAACGCGGCGTCGCCGACGATGAACGCGAGGGGATCGAGGGCCAACGCGTCGAACGCGGGGCTGAAGCGCGCGCCGATGCGCACGACGAGGTGCGCACCTTCGCCGAGGGCCTCGACGAGTCGGGGGTCGCGGACGGCCTCCTTCCGAAGCCGGCCGAACTGCGGCGGATCCAGCGCGAGGGTGAGGCTGATGGTGAGGAGCGCCTCGCCGGGGTGCTCGATCAACGCCGACAGTCCGGGCGCCCCGGACCATTGGGCGGCCTCGGGGAGGGGGTCCCCGGTGATCACCGGGTCCACGCAGCCCCAGCTCCGGAGCAGGCGATCCAACAACACCCGGTCCCAGGCGGCGAAGGCGAGGGTGATCGCGTCCGCTACGCCCGTGCGCACGCGCGGAGGGCCGCTGAACTGGACGTACCGGTCGACGCTGAGGTTGACCGCGGGCGCGGCGGCGAGCCCGGTGATCTCGACGCGTTCGATGAACATGCGGTTCGCTATCACGTAGATAACGCCGGCTCTCATGTTCTCGCTGTCCGGTCCGATCCTATGGGGCGGAGGCTCGCACACGATGCAGGCCACGATCGATGACGCAAATCTATGGTTGGTCCGCCCGACGGAGGTCGTGGCGCACTTGATGTACATCGCGGCCGCCGAGATGCCGGTGGTCTTGTCTGGGCCGGGGTTCCGGGTGCGAGGACGCTTCCTGTCCCCCGGCACGGCGGGAGCCCGGTTCCGGCCGATGGCGAACGAAACCGTGACCGCGCTTCCGGCGGGCACGCCGGTGCGGGCGGATTACGTAGGGTCACAGGATGAGTATTGCTTCTACAGCCGCTTCTGCTGGGTCGCCGACAACGGTGACTGGATGATCGAGGCCCCGCGCACGGTCGAGCGCACCGACCGGCGGCTCAGCGAACGCCATCGGATGGACCGGGTCAGCGGCGTCACCTTCTGTGTCACCGAGTGGCAGGGGCGGCCCGAGATGGTCGTCCAGGACCTGTCCGTCGGTGGCCTCGCCGTGCTGCACGAGTACCCGCTCCGCGCGATCGCCGCCGAAGACCTGCTCGACGGGGAGCTGGAGCTCCCTGCCGAGGACCCGATCACGATGTGCGTCGAGGTCCGGCACGTCCGTCAGCTCGGCGGCCCCAAGCCGATCAACCTGGTCGGTCTCCAGATCACGGCGATCACCACCGTGGATCGGGAGCGCCTCGCCGGCTTCCTGGCCCGGCGGCTGCGGGACCGGGTCCGAGGGTAGCCCCCGACGCCCCGTGGCAATACGGCCCACAGATGTGGTTCCTGCTTGTCGAAGCGGCCAAGGCGGCGGTGGTGTTCGGGGTGGCCTACTCCCCCGTCGGTACCGGCGCGCTCGCCTGGGACGACGCCAGTCAGTGGAGTGACACGCTCGCCGGGGAGTTCGACGGGCTGCTGCGCCCACCGCTCACCGCCCACGGCGGGTGGATCGGCCAGAAGGACGCGCTGGTGGCCGGCGTGGCGCTCGTCCGGTTCATGGACGCGGAGTTCGCCTCCTCCAGCAGCTACGCCGGCGTCGGCAGCACCCGCTTCTCCCTGGACTACCGGCGGTACCTCTACTCCCGCACCCCGGGAGCGGTGGACTTCTACGCGGACGGTGGGGTCTACGCGATCCTCCCCAACGCCCGCCAGACGAACGACTCCTACACCGAGGAGGAGCAGAACAGCGCCGACGAGTCGGCCGCGTCCCTGCGGGCGCGGATCGGGGGGCTCGGGGCCCAGCTCGGCATCGGCGCTGACTACCTCTTCGCGGACGCGGCCGGGAAGCCGGCGGTCGCGCTCGGCCTCCGGTACCTCGGGCGCCTACACCGCGGGCAGGCCGTCACCGAGGAAGGCGTGGCGATCTCCACCGTCCTCCTCTCCGAGGCGGCGCTGACCCTCGAGTTCCAGCGGTAGGTCCTTCCCTACTGCGGGGATGCGGCCTGGAGCTTGGCCATCACGCGTTGCGCGATCTGTTGGCCCCAGATCTGCCCAACCTCCATCGAGTCCTGCACCACGGCCGGGTTGGTCGCCACCACCTTCTGTCCGAGCGGAGACTGGTAGAACGCCGTCAGTTGTTGGATTTCGGACCGCGTGTAGTGCCTGGCGTACACCGGGATCAGGAGCGCGGTGAACTCGTCGGGCTGGAACTCGGCCTTGGCCGACTCCCAGATCTCCGGAGGGACCTGGGGCAGGGCCTGGGCCATGTTGGTCAGCATCGCGTCGAACATCTGCCTGCCGAGGGCCGCGCTGCCGCTCGCGACCACGAAGGCACGGATATCGGCCTCCAACGCAGGGTCTATCGCGGGGGCTGCGGCGGGGGCGGCGGCCGCCGCCGGAGGGGCCGACGCGGCTTTGGGCTTGGCGTCGGCGGACGGGGACACGAGGGCGAGCAGCAGCAGGAGAGACACGAAGACTCCGGTGTCGGAGTTGGCTATCCCCGTCCGGCCCGCGCGCGCTACGGCGCCGGCGGCTCCGTGGGGGCGGCGGGCTCGGCGGGCGTGGCCTCGGCGGGCGTGGCCTCGGCGGGCGTGGGTTCAGCCGACTGCGCCTTCGCCTTCCGCATCATCTCCTCCATGGTCAGCGGTCGGCCCGGCTCGGCCTCGACGGGCGGCGGGGCGACGTCCCCGGGGGGAGCTTCCGCCTGCTCCCACGGGAACGCGGCGTAGACCGGCTCGCCCTTGCGCAGGTGCAGCGGCCCCAGCGAGATCGTCGGCACGTAGATCAGCACCACCAGCGCGACACAGATGATGCCCAGCGTGGGCATCACCGCCCGGGCCACCTCGGCGAAGGGTTGGCGGAAGATCGCCGCGGCGACGAAGAGGTTCGTGGCCACCGGGGGCGCGAGGTACCCGATCTCCATGTTGACCACGAAGACGATGCCGAAGTGGATCGGGTCGATGCCGTAGTGGCCGATCGCCACCGGGGCGAGGATGGGCGCGAACACCAGCGTCGCCGAGATGCTGTCCATCAGCGCGCCGAGGACGATCAGGACCACGTTGACCAGCAGCATGAACTGCCATGCGGAGAGGTCGGCGTTCTCGACGAGCTGCCGGATCTGGCCCGGGGCGTCGATCTCGGCGAGGAAGTCGTTGAGCCCGAAGGCCAGGACCACGATGAGGATCAGGGATCCGATGAGGGTCGCGGCTTCCACGAGGATGGCCGGGACCTGGCTGACGGTCACGTCTCCGTGGATGAACACCGCGATCACCACCGCCGCGGCGAAGGCCATCGCCCCCGCTTCGGTCGGCGTGAACACGCCCCCGTAGATGCCCCCCAGCACGATGCAGGGGAGCAGCAGCGCCCAGGCGGCGCCAGTGAACGCGGTCCAGAGACGCGCGCCGTCGAAGGGCTCCCGCGACCCGGGGACGCTCCACCCCACCCAGATCGCGTAGAGCGCGAGCAGGCCGGCGATGAACAGGGCCGGGAGCAGCCCCGCGAAGAACAGCTCGGAGGGGTCCACCGCCGCCGAGCCTTGCACGCTGATGGCGTAGATCAGCATCGAGATCGCGGGGGGGATCATGCAGCCGAGCGAGCCCGCCGAGGTCAGGATGCCGACCGAGAACCGGGTCGGGTAGCCGGACTGGATCAGGGCCGGGAACATGACCGCGCCGACCGCGACCAGGGTGACGGGGGAGGACCCCGAGATGGCGGCGAACACGATGCAGGCGATGATGCTCGCGACGGCCATGCCGCCCGGCATCCAGCCGACGAGGGCCCGCGCCAGATCGGTGAGGCGGCGCGCGATCCCGCCCTTGGTCATGATCGCGCCCGCGCCGATGAAGAACGGGATGGAGAGGAAGACGTTCTTCGTCGTCAGGCCCTCCATCTTGGTGACGATGCGCCCCAGCGTGAGCGGAATCGTCGCGTCGTCGGTGAACAGCAGGAAGCAGGCGACGGTGGCGATGCCCACCATGGCGAACAGCCGGCTCCCCAGCAGGGCGAGCACGACCACCACGAGGAGAAGGACGAGACCGCTCATGCCGGTGGCTCCTCGATGCCGAGCTGACGGAGCGTGTCGTCGCCGCCGATGGCCACCGCCCCGGTCCAGGTATGGACCCCCTCGTAGAGGAAGCGGAAGGTCAGGGCCAGCATGCCGTAGGGGATCGCCGCGGCCGCGAACCACTTGGGGATCGCTGTGCCGCCCAGGGTGGCGGCGCCGTGGTTCTCGCTCCAGGTGGTGTAGTGGTCGAGCGTCGACGCGCCGGCGTAGCCCACGACCAGCAGGCAGAAGGCCGCGGTGAGGAAGTGGCCGATGGCCACGACCTTCGGGGCGACCGATGGCGGCCAGAGCTTGCTGCCGACATCGAGCGCGAGGTGCCGGCGGTCGTGGGCGGCCAGGGAGGCGCCGAGCAGGCCCAGCCACAGCGTGAGGGCCAGCGCCAGGGCCTGCGACCAGATGATGCCGTTGGGAACGATGCGGATGAACGCCTGTTGGGCGGCGGCGAGGCCGATGCCGAGCGGGATGCCCAGCCACGCCGGCTTGCCCCGGGTTCGGAAGGCGAGCGCCCCGAGGACGATGCCGCCGGCGGCGATGACCAGCGGGTTCGCCAGCAGGCTCCCCTGCCGGGTCGACACCCGGTGGACGACGTCCAGGAACACCACCAGGCCCATGACCGCCAGGCAACCGGCGACGAGCCAGCGCTCGACCCGGTACAGCATCTCGTCGAAGGTACGGAGCATCCCGGTGGGTTTACAGGGTGTGGCCCCTCGCGGTCAAGCGGGAGCCGAGCGCACACTCAGGGGTGCGTCTTGCGGTACTCGGCGAGGCCGGCGACGATCTTGGCGTAGAGCGCGTTGGCGGTGGTGCCGGCGGTCTTGAGGTACTCCTCACGCGCCTTCTTGGCCGGGGCCTCGAACGACGCCTTTTCGGCGGCGGTGGGGACGTAGACCTGGACCTTCTTGTACTTGAAGTTCTCGACGAGCAGCGGGGTGAGCGCGCGGATCTGGGTGCGCATCTCCTGCATGAGGCCGCCGCGGGCCGACATCGTGGCCTTCTGCACGTCGGGGGGGAGGGTGTCGTACCAGGCCTTGTTGAAGATGATGGCGGCGGGCTGGTAGATGTGCTCGGTGACGCTGTAGTACTTGGTGGCGGTGGTCCACTGCGCGGCGTCGGCGAAGAGCGGGGTGTTGTCGTAGCCGTCGATCACCCCGGTCTGCAGGCTGGTGAGGACCTCGGTGACGGCGATAGGCACCGGCTGGGCGCCGAAGGCGCGGTACATCGCGAGGTGCACCGGGCTCTCCTGGGCCCGCATCTTGTGCCCGGCGAGGTCGGCCGGGGACTTCACGAAGCCGTAGCGGGTGCCGAACGAGCGGTAGCCGTTCTCGCTCCAGAAGCCGAGGACCAGACCCTTGGCCTTCAGGGACGCCTCGACCGAGGTGAGGATGACGTTGTCCAGGATGTAGTCGGCCTCCTTCTCGTTCCGGAAGAGGTACGGGAGCTCCAGGACGTTGAGCTCGGGGACGATGGACGCGATGGCGCCGGTCGACGCGCCGACCCCCTGGAGCTGCCCGCGGGCGACCTGGGAGACGGTCTCGTTCTCGTCGCCGAGGATGCCGCCGAGGAACGGACGGACCACCAGCTTGCCGCCCGCCATCGCCTCGGCCTGCTTCTTGAACGAAACCACGCCCTCGGCCCAGGGCGTACCTTCGGGCGCGACCGACGCGATCTTCATCGTGTAGGGCGGCGCGCTCTGCGCGTCGGCGCGGAAGGCGAGGGGGAGGAGGACCACCACGGCGAGAAGGAGGGGGCGGAGCAACTTCATTTCAGTCTCTCGGGCGAAGCGTGAGCGCCTCCGGGGCTAACCCGTCCGTCGCGCGTCGCCTTCCGTGCCCGACTCCGCGGCGAATCGAAAATCCTTCGCGCCTCGGCCACCGCCAGCCCTTGCCATGGCCTCTCCCTCTGGATAGCCGCGCCCCCCCTGCCGGAGCCCGGTTCATGAACCTCACGCCGGACCCTGTACTCGTCGTACTACAGGTCTTTCCCCTTCTTGTCCTGATGGGCGGCCTGCATCTCATCTTGTTCAAGCCCATGCTCGCGTACCTGCGGGAGCGGGACAAGGCGACCATCGGCGCGAAAAAGGACGCCGAGGAGCTCGCGGCCCGCGCGGCGTTGCGCCTCGTCGAGTACGAAGCCGCGCTCGAAAGCGCCCGCAACGAGGTGGCGGAGTTCCGTTCGGCGCGCCGCGCCGAGGCCCAGAAGGTCCACGCCGAGACGGTCGCGGTCGCCCGGCGGGAAGCTGAGGGCCGTGTCGCCGCCGCCGTCAAGGTGATCCAGGCCGACGCCGAGGTCGCACGCGGCCAGCTCGCTTCGGTATCCCGCACCCTGGCGGGCGAAGTCGCCACCCAGGTGCTCGGGCGGTCCATTCCCGCGGTGGAGGCGTAGATGCTCGGTCTCCAGCTCGTCGGGTCCGCATGGGCCCAGGACCACGGCGACCACGCCCACGGTGACCACGCCCACGGCGCGGCGCCCCAGGGCGGCGAAGCGCACGGCGCGGCACCCCAGGGCGGCGAAGCGCACGGCGGCGCGGCCCACGCAGGGGTCGCCCATGAAGGGGTCGCCGAAGGCGGCGCCCACGGCGCGGGCGCGCACGACACCGGGATCCCCACCACCAGCCTCGGCTACGCCTTCGGCACCCTCGTCATCTTCGTGGGCGCGCTGGTGTTCTTCGCCCGCAAGCCCATCGGGGACGCGCTCAAGAGCCGCGCCCTCGACATCCGGCGCGGCCTCGACGAAGCGGCCAAGCTCCGGGAGGACTCGCAGGCGCGCTTCTCTGACGTGGAGGCCAAGCTGGTCGCGATGGACCGCCGCATCGACGAGATGAAGGCGGAGGCCCTGTCCGACACCGAGCGTGAGTCCGAGCGGATCGCCGAGCGCGCCGACGCCGACGCCCGCCGCATCCGCGAGACGGCCGAGCGGACCATCCGCGAGGAGTCCCAGGCCGCCCGGAACCTGCTCCAGGCCGAGGCCGCCCGCCTCGCGGTCGCCTTGGCCCGCGAGACACTGAAGCAGAACGTGAATCGCGAGGACCAGGAGCGGCTTGCCCGCGACTTCCTGGCCACCGTGAAGAAGGAAGCCCCCCATGATTGATGGCTCGATTGCCCGTCGGTATGCGAAGGCCCTGCTGGAGCTCGCGCGGGAAGACGGTGCGCTTGACCGCGTCGAGGCGGACCTCGCCGGCTTCGTCAAGGCGGCCGAGGGTGACCTCGGCGTCGTCCTCTCCAACCCCGTCTTCACCGGCGCCGAGCGGCGCGCGGTGCTCGACGCGGTGCTGGCCCGGTCGGGCTTCCACGCCTACACCCTGAACTTCCTCCGCCTTGTCCTGGACAAGAACCGGATGGACTGCCTGGTCGACATCCACCGCGAGTACCGGGCCCTCGCCGACACCGAAGCCGGTCGGGTGCGCGCCACGGTCTCCACCGCGTTCGCCCTCGACGCGGAGATGGCCGCCGCGGTCCAGGCCTCGCTGGAAGCTGCGACGGGCAAGGACGTCGTCATCACCACTCGGGTCGACCCCTCGCTGCTCGGCGGGATGGTCGCCCAGGTCGGAGGTCGCGTGTTCGACGCGTCGCTCCGCACCCGCCTCGATTTGCTCCAACTCTCGCTCGCCGCCCCCGCGCGCGCCTAAGGACGAACCATGGACATCCGCGCCGAAGAGATCAGCCAGATCCTCAAGCAGCAGATCAAGAACTTCGAAGGACGGGTCACCGTCTCCGAGACCGGCACCGTGCTCAGCGTCGGTGACGGCATCGCCCGCATCTATGGCCTCGAGTCGGCGATGGCCGGGGAGCTCCTCGAGTTCCCGGGCGGCGTGAAGGGCATGGTCCTCAACCTCGAAGAAGACAACGTCGGCGCCGCCATCCTCGGCGACGACCGCGGCATCAAGGAAGGCGACTCGGTCCGCCGCACCGGCGAGATCGTCTCGGTCCCGGTCGGCCCCGCCACCCTCGGCCGCGTCCTCGATGCGCTGGGCAACGCCATCGACGGCGGCCCCCCCATCCCCCGCGACAACCTCCGTCCGGTCGAGATCAAGGCCCCCGGCATCATCGGCCGGAAGTCGGTGCACGAGCCGCTGGAGACGGGCATCAAGGCCATCGACGGCATGATCCCCATCGGCCGCGGCCAGCGCGAGCTGATCATCGGCGACCGCCAGACCGGCAAGACCGCGGTGGCGATCGACACGATCATCAACCAGAAGCAGTTCGTCGGCGACCCCAAGCGCATGGTGCACTGCATCTACGTGGCCATCGGCCAGAAGCAGTCCACGGTCGCCCAGGTGGTCGAGAAGCTCAAGCAGTTCGGCGCGATGGAGTACACCACCGTCATCTCGGCGTCGGCCGCGGCTCCGGCGCCCCTGCAGTTCCTCGCCCCGTACACCGGCGCCACCATCGGCGAGTTCTACCGCGACAGCGGCCAGCACGCGCTCATCGTCTACGACGACCTCTCCAAGCAGGCCACCGCCTACCGGCAGCTCTCCCTGCTCCTCCGCCGCCCCCCGGGCCGTGAGGCGTACCCCGGGGACGTCTTCTACATCCACAGCCGCCTCCTCGAGCGCGCCGCCAAGGTCGGCGACAACGAAGGCGCCGGCTCGCTCACCGCGCTCCCCATCATCGAGACCCAGGCGGGAGACGTCTCGGCGTACATCCCCACCAACGTCATCTCGATCACCGACGGCCAGCTCTTCCTCGAGGCCAACCTCTTCTACTCCGGCGTACGCCCGGCGGTGAACGTCGGTATCTCGGTCTCCCGCGTCGGCGGTTCGGCCCAGCTGCCCGCGATGAAGCAGGTCGGCGGCACCCTGAAGCTGACCCTCGCCCAGTACCGTGAGCTCGCGGCCTTCGCGGCCTTCGCCTCGGACCTCGACGAGGCCACCCGCAAGCAGCTGCTCCGCGGCGCCCGGCTGGTGGAGATGCTCAAGCAGGACCAGTACTCGCCCATCCCGATGGAGCTCCAGGTCATCCAGATCCTGGCCGGCACCGAGGGCGTGCTGGACGACGTGGACGTCAACGACGTCCGCCGGTTCCTGGTGGACCTCAACACCCACTTCGAGAACCACCCGGTTCGCGCCGAGCTGCGGCAGAAGATGAACCTGAAGGGCTCCGACCTGAAGGAACGCATCATCGCCGTCTGCAAGTCCTTCCGCACGACCTGGAAGTAGGCCATGCCGTCCCTTCGCGACATCCGCACCCGCATCGCGTCCGTCAAGAGCACGCGGCAGATCACCTCCGCCATGAAGATGGTGGCGGCGGCGAAGATGCGGCGCGCGGTGGAGAACGCGACCAACGCGCGTCCCTACCAGGAGACGCTCACCGGCACCCTGCAGCGGGTGGCGGCCGGCGCGGGAGACATCGAGAACCCGCTCCTCACCCCGCACGCCACCGTGAAGACGGTGTGCATCGTGGTCGTCGGCACCGAGCGCGGCCTGTGCGGTGGCTTCAACGCCAACCTCAACCGGAAGGTCGAAGAGGCCTACCGGCGGCTGACGGCGGAGGGCAAGACGGTGCAGCTGCGCACCTTCGGCAAGAAGCCCCGCGACTACTTCAAGAACCGCAAGATGACCAACGACCCCACCGTGGGCGTGGGTCCCAAGCAGTTCCTCGAAGCGGTCCCGCCCCTGTCCGAGTCGATCACCGCGGCCTTCGCGGCGGGCGAAGTGGACGAGGTCTGGCTCGCGTACAACAGCTTCAAGAGCACGTTGACGCAGGTCCCGACCCTCAAGCGCATCCTCCCGTTGTCGATCGACACCACCGGCGCGGTCGGCGCGGACTTCCTCTACGAGCCCGAGGGCGCCGGCATCCTCGCCACCCTGTTGCCGCTCTACCTGCGCACCCTGCTCCTCCAGGCCTTCCTGGAGATGGACGCCGGCGAACAGGCGGCCCGCATGACCGCCATGGACAGCGCGACCCGCAACGCCTCTGACCTCATCGACCGCCTGACCCTCGAGTACAACCGCTCGCGGCAGGCCTCGATCACCAAAGAACTCATCGAAATCATCTCGGGCGCCGAGGCGCTCTAGCGCCCGCCCTCACCCCCTCTCTCGGAGATACGCGAATGGAAGGCAACATCGGCACCATCAAGCAGGTGATGGGACCCGTCGTGGACGTGGAGTTCCCGCCCGGCAAGCTCCCGGCCATCTACAACGCGCTGAAGGTGACCAACGCCTTCATCTCGAACGAGCCCGACAACCTCGTGGTCGAGGTCGCCCAGCACCTCGGCGAGAACACCGTGCGCTGCATCGCGATGGACGTCACCGACGGCCTCTCTCGCGGCACCCTCGCGCGCGACACCGGCGCTCCCATCATGATGCCGGTCGGCAACCAGACCCTCGGGCGCATCCTCAACGTCATCGGGCTCCCGGTCGACGAGCAGGGCGACGTGAAGGCCCAGCTCTTCTGGCCCATCCACCGCGCGCCTCCCGACTTCACCTCGCAGTCGACCCAGGTCGAGATGTTCGAGACCGGCATCAAGGTCATCGACCTCCTCGCCCCCTACGCCCGCGGCGGCAAGATCGGCCTGTTCGGCGGCGCCGGCGTCGGCAAGACAGTGCTCCTGATGGAGCTCATCCGCAACATGGCCATCGAGAAGGGCGGCTTCTCGGTGTTCGCCGGCGTCGGTGAGCGCACCCGCGAAGGCAACGACCTCTACCACGAGATGGTGGAAGGCGGCGTCATCTCGGTGGAGCTCGACGAGAACAAGAAGGAGAAGAAGGACTCCCGCGGTCGTTACACGCTGATCCCCGAGAAGTCCCAGGTCGCGCTGATCTACGGCCAGATGAACGAGCCGCCGGGTGCCCGCGCCCGCGTCGCGCTCTCCGCCCTCACCTGCGCCGAGTACTTCCGCGACGAGCAGGGCAAGGACGTGCTCCTCTTCGTCGACAACATCTTCCGGTTCACCCAGGCCGGCTCCGAGGTGTCCGCGCTCCTCGGCCGCATCCCCAGCGCCGTCGGCTACCAGCCCACGCTGGGAACCGAGATGGGGGCGCTCCAGGAGCGCATCACCACCACCAACAAGGGGTCCATCACGTCGATCCAGGCCATCTACGTGCCGGCCGACGACTTGACCGACCCGGCGCCGGCCACGGCCTTCGCCCACTTGGACGCCACCACCGTCCTCAACCGGAAGCTCACAGAGATCGGCATCTACCCGGCGGTGGACCCGCTGGACTCGACTTCCCGCATCCTCGAGCCCAAGGTCGTGGGCGACGTGCACTACGCGGTGGCCCGTCAGGTCCAGCGCGTGTTGCAGCGCTACAAGGAACTCCAGGACATCATCGCGATCCTGGGCATGGACGAGCTCTCCGACGAGGACAAGCTCGCCGTCTCCCGCGCCCGCAAGATGCAGCGCTTCCTGTCGCAGCCCTTCTTCGTCGCCGAGAAGTTCACCGGTACCCCCGGCGCTTACTGCTCCAAGGACGAGACGGTGCGCGGCTTCAAGGAGATCCTCGAGGGCAAGCACGACGCGCTCCCCGAAGGCGCCTTCTACATGGTCGGCACCATCGACGAGGCCATCGCCAAGGCCCGCAAGATGGCCGAGAGCTAGCCCATGACGCTCCAGGTCTCGATCGTCACCCCGCGGGCCGTCGTCTGGAAGGGCGAGGCCGACAGCGTGCAGGCGCCCGGCGAGCTGGGCGAGTTCGGCGTGCTGCCGAAGCACATCCCCTTCCTGTCCACGCTCAAGCCGGGCACGCTCACCGTGTACACAACCCAGGGCGTCAAGAAGTACACCATCGGGACCGGGTTCGCCGAGGCGGGGCCGGACCGGGTGGTGATTTTGACGGAGAGCTGCGAGGCGTTGTAGGGGGGGCGACGGCGCGCCTGCGCGTGCAGGCACCGGATTGCGCCTGCTGGGCCGTCCCTTTCGCCGGCTTCGGGGCATTTGTAGCTCCGGAGTGATCACCATGACTTGGATTGTCGCGATGGTGGGGTGTGTGTCGAGTTCGCCAGACACGGCCTCTGAGACGACCGGCACCACGGGCTACGGGCCCGACTGCGCGGAGTCCGTCGCGGTTGAACAGGTGTGTGCCTGTGAGGTGTCCGTGGACGTGTCGGGCGTCGCCGATCCGTCGGGCGAGGCGCGGGCGGTGGTCATCCAGGGCAACGCGGCGGCCGCCGCGGGTCTGGTGTGCGACGGCACCCTCACCCAAAGTCAACTGTTGTCCTCTTGGGAGATCTCCCCGCCTGGGACGGACACGGGCGCCGAGCCGCCAGGGCTGACCGGATCGCTGGACCTCTCGCGGTTCGACGGGTCGGCGCTGTTCGTGGCCGTGTACCGGGCCGACGGTACCATTGGAGCATACGTGTTCGCCGACATCGTCGCGACGGTGACGGACGCGGAGGTGGTGTTGGAGTGAAATGCAGCGTGATGCGAACCGTTTGGGCTGGCAGTTTCAAGACCCATCCGGGCCGACGTCCACCCCCAGCTCGCGGAGAAGCTCGACGTCCAACAAGTCCTTTGCGCGCCCGGCTGCCCGCTTGTTGCGGACCAACTCGACCAGGCCCAGGAAGGGCAGGTTCACGCCGCCCAGCACTTTCTCCACCCTCCCAATCCACGCGTCCTCGAATGCGACGCCGTCGATCGCGGTCAACACGTCGATCCGGCGCGGTGGCAGGCCCATCTGGTAGACCGCGCCGGCCACCGAGAAGTCGGACGCCGCGACGCCGTGGGTCGCCAGGGGTGCGCCGAAACGGGCGAGGGCGCGATGCACGCGCGCGGCGTTCGCCGGGTCCGGGCGAACCCAGAGATCGATGTCGCCAGTGAACCGGGGGGCGCCGTGGAGGGCCATCGCGAAGGCGCCGACAATCAGGAACTCCACCTCCTCGGTCTCGAAGGCGACGAGGATGTCCATGAAGTCGGGGTTCAGCGCGGGTGCGCTCACGTGCTCTTCGTCGGGCGGATGAGGAGTCCCGGCATCGTGGCGCGGTCGTACTCCGGCAGGGGACGACCGAGGAGACACCAGCCCGCTTCGGCGAGCTCGGCCATCACAAGCAGGCGGGCGGCGACATCGTCGGCGTCCATTCGAACCGGAGCGTTCGTGGCTGCCGATGTCACCGTCCACGTCGCGCTGCGGCGCGTGGCTCGGGCGCGGTACGCGGGATCGTCGGTGGAGGGCGGGTTCTTGGCGTCAGGCGGAGTCACGGGACTCCCCTATCGCCTTGCGCGCCTGAGTCGCCACGCCCACGCCCCCATCTCGCACCCCCGTCCGAAAACGGCCAGCCGCCCCGCGCCGGTCCCCATAGAACCCCAGCATGGACCTGGACCCCGAGACCTGCCATCGCGCGCTCGACGCGCGTGATCCGCGCTTCGACGGGCTGTTCTACGTGGGCGTGTCCACTACCGGCATCTACTGTCGACCGGTCTGCCCGGCGCGCCGTCCGGGCCGCGACCGCTGCACCTTCTACGCGCGTCCGGCGGAGGCCGAGAAGGCGGGCTTTCGGGCCTGCTTCCGCTGCCGCCCCGAGCTGGCCCCGGGGGCGGCGCCGATGGACGCGACCCCCCGTCTCGTCGGCGCGGCGGTCGCCCGGATCGACGCCGGCTTCCTGAACCGTCACGCGGTGCCCGACCTGGCCGCGGCCCTCGGGGTGAGCGAACGCCACCTCCGCCGCACCCTCGAAGAGCACCTCGGCGTGGGCCCGCTGGAGCTGGCCGCCACCCGTCGCCTCGCCCTGGCCCGCCAGTTGCTCGCTGACACCACCCTTCCCATCACCGACATCGCGTTCCTGGCCGGCTACGGGAGCGTGCGGCGGTTCAACGCGGCGTTCCTCGCCTCGGTCGGCAAGCCTCCTTCCGCCGCGCGTCGCCCCCGAACCCCGGCCGAGTCCACCGGCGTGACCGCCCCCGAAACCCTGGCCCTCCGCCTCGCCTACCGCCCGCCCTTTGACTGGGAGCGCCTGCTGGCCTTCCTGCGGGGTCGTCGGGTGGCGGGCGTCGAGACCATGGACGACGGCGTGTGGCGCCGCGGCGTGGTGCTCGAGGGACACACCGGGGTCATCGCCGTGTCGCCCGTCCCGGGCCAGAACGCGCTCCGGGTCGCGCTCTCCGCGTCGCTCGCCCCGGTGTTGATGCCGCTGACCGCCCGGCTCCGGGCGCTGTTCGACCTGGACGCCCGCCCCGACGTGATCGCCGCGACGCTGGGCGCCGACCCGATCTTCGCCGCCGCGGTGGCGCATCGACCGGGCCTGCGCCTCCCCGGGGCCTTCGACGGCTGGGAGATGGCGGTCCGCGCCGTGCTCGGCCAGCAGGTCAGCGTCGCGGCGGCGACGACGGTGTGCGGCCGACTGGTCGATCGTTTCGGGAGCGTGATCCCGGGCCTCCCGGTCGGGATCGACCGCGCCTTCCCGGCTCCGGCGGTGCTCGCCGCCGCATCCGAAAGCGCGCTGTGTGGCGTCGGCATGCCGGGGGCACGCGCCCGCACGCTGCAGGCGCTGGGAGCGCTCGTCGCCGAGGGGGGCGTCATCCTCGAGCCCGGCACCCCGCCTGAACCCACCATGGCGGCCCTGGAGGCCCTGCCGGGCATCGGTCCGTGGACCGCCTCCTACATCGCCATGCGCGCGCTGCGCTGGCCCGACGCCTTCCCCGCGGGCGACCTCGCGGTGCGGAAGGCCCTCGGCACGCCGCCCCCCCGCAGCGTCCTCGCCCACGCCGAATCGTGGCGCCCCTGGCGCGCCTACGCCGTCGTCCACCTCTGGCACCTGGAGCCCTGATGTTCGTCACCCGCACTCTCCCCACCCCCGTCGGCGACCTGCGCCTCGTCGCCGATGACACCGCCCTCGTCGGGGTTTGGTTCCCCGATCACCGCGGTGCCCCCGCCGTCGACGCTACGTCCGTCGGCACGCACCCCCTCCTGGACCGGGCCGAGGCCGAACTGTCGGCGTACTTCGCGGGAACGCTCCGCGGCTTCTCTGTGCCCACGCGCGCCGCCGGCACCCCCTTCCAACGCGCGGTCTGGGCCGAGCTGGCCCGCATCCCCTACGGGGAGACGCGCAGCTACGCGCAGATCGCGGTAGCGGTGGGTCGCCCCGGAGCCACGCGCGCGGTGGGGACGGCCAACGGTGCCAACCCGCTCTCGATCGTCGTCCCCTGCCACCGGGTGGTCGCCACCGGGGGCGCGATCTCCGGCTACGCCGGTGGGGTCGACAAGAAACGCTGGCTCCTCGATTGGGAGGCCAACGAAGGCGCTACCGCGGGGCGACTATCGGCACCCGCCCTGTTCCCGGCACATCGCTGAACATCACGGAGAGGTGGTTGGTTTCGACCTGGATTCGGGCGACGTCGTCGGCGTAGTAGTACGCCCAGTACAGCTCACACACGGTCGGGGTGTGGCGGTCGACGCTGTCGAGCAGGATCGTCTCCTGGGGCCCGAGGGTGTAGGCACGCGGCCGGTGTTTCTCCACCGAGGCGTCGAGCCGTCGGGACCCGGTGGCGTCGTAGTGGTAACGGGCGCAGGGCGCGACCACGAGCTGCCCATTGGGGGCGAGGCTGGGGAGGACCCACACGTCCAGGCCGCCGTCGTCGGCCTCGAGCACGTACAGGTTGGGGTTCACGCCCGAGGACTGCAGCCGGGTGAGGGACTTGGGGAGCCGCGCGCGCACGTCGCGGACGGCACGCCCACGCGGGTCGGCGACCGCCGCGGGGAGGGGGGTCGAGACCGCCTCGGTGCCCCCGTCGGACGCCATGCGGAAGGCCGCGAGCTGCACGAACCCGTCGGCAACCGCGTCGTAGCGCCCGTAGTAGCCGGTGGGTCCGAGTCCGGGGTCGACCACGAACCAGGTGCCGTCCAGGCCGGCCGGCATCCCCGCGGCGACCAGCGCGTCGCTGGTGGTCCAGGCGACGACGTCGTAAGCGACGAGGGTGGCGGCGATGCCCACCCGGGTGTTCAGGGCGACCGGGTCGAGCTCGGCGGCGAGGGCAGTGGCGAGGAGGAGGAGCATCGTGCGGGGGAGCTAACCCACGTCGACCGGGCCTCGCGCGCGCCCGTCACCCCGCGATCAACACCGTCCCCGCCACCACCACCGCGATGAGCCCCCACCGCGCCGCGCCGATGTGCTCGCGGAGCACCAGGGCCGCGAACGCCGCCGTCAACAGCGTCGACAACGACGCCGGGGGGCTCACCACCGCGACCGGCGCGAAGCGGGTGGCCAGGCTGAAGGCGACGAATCCCGCCGCTTCGAAGAGCGCCATCCCGGCCACGGCGCCCCAACGATCGGGAGGGGTCAGGATGCCCGGGGAGCGGACCACGAAGGGCAGGAGGGCGACCCACTGCGCGCCCCACACCAGCGGGACCACCGTCAAATCGCCGATGTCGGGCCGCAGCCGCGCGACCCCGGCCGTCATCAACCCGAAGCCGACCGCGCTGGCGACCGCCCAGCCGAAGGCGTCGACCTTGGAGCCGGTCCACGCACCGCCCCGGGAGAGGGCTCCGTTGCCGCTGGCGCCGACCACGATCAGGGCCGCGCCCAACAGCTGGCGGGCGCTGGGGGCCTCTTCCAGCCAGACCACCCCGGCGATCGCCGCGAACACCGGCCAGCCAGTGATCACGGGGGTGATCGCGCCCAGCGGCCCCTGGCGGAAGGCCCGCATCATCCCGTAGTAGCCGAAACCCGAGGCCACGGCGGTGAAGGCCAGGGCCGGCAGGTCGATCCGCGCCGGGGCGCCGCCCAGGAGCACCCCCAGCGGCAGCAGCACCGCCGAGCCGAGGAGCTGCGCCCACAGCATCGCCCGGAGGTCGCCGAGGGTGCGCGCGGCCCGCTGCACGTAGACGTTCGCGATGCCCCAGGTGACCGAGCACGACAAGGCCAGGAGCACGCCGACGGTGGTGGCGGAGGTCACTCCGGCCGGGACTTCATTCGGCCCGCGCACAGATCGGCGCTCACGGCGGCGACCGTGGCGTCGTCCACGTCGTTGCGGGCGTTGGCGCCCCAGCGGGTGGGCGGGGCGTCGAGCACGATGACCAGGTCCATGTCGTGCTTCACCGGGAGATCGGGGAGTCGCAGCGTGACGCCGCGGGGGCGGTCCCCCGCGCAGGCCACGAACAGGTCGGACCACAGCGGGGTCTCGGACTTCAGGACCAGCGGGAAGGGGGACCACTCCCGAACACCGATGCCGTCCACCGCGGTGACGCCGTCGGTGATGTCGCCGCACCCGTCGAGGACGGAGTGCTGGCCCGACCAGGTGCAGACCCGGACCGTCAGGTCCGGCGTCGCCGCGCCCTCGAAGGTGACCAGGGTGGCCGGGCGACGGAAGTCGGGGAGGGGGAGCGGGAGGCAGGCGACGAGGGTGGTGAGGAGGAGCGGCACACCGCCGTCTATTCCGCGGCCGTCCTCCTTGCCGTGGTCCGGGATACGACAGGGTGATGCCACATCCCGGTCCGGATTCCCGCTGGCGTGTCCCCTTCGATGGGGGCTTTCGGGTGGTTGACGCCCCCACCTCGGTGAAGCTCGACGGCGCGGACGCCCGCCTCGAAGCGGCCACCGCCCGGCTCCAGAAGGCTCAGGCCAAGCTGTACGCGGACGACCGCTACGCGCTGCTGCTGGTGTTCCAGGCCATGGACGCCGCCGGAAAGGACGGGACGGTGCGGGCGGTCATGCGCGGGGTCGATCCCCAGGGCTGCGCGGTCGCCGCGTTCAAGGTGCCGTCCGAAGAGGAGCTGGACCACGACTTCCTCTGGCGCGCCGCGCGGGAGCTGCCTCCGCGAGGCCACATCGGCATCTTCAACCGCAGCCACTACGAGGAGGTCCTGGTGGTGAAGGTCCACCCCGAGTACCTCCATCGGCAGCGCCTGCCTCGCCGGGAGAAGGACATCTTCGAGGAGCGCTACGCCTCGATCCGCGACTGGGAGCGGCACCTCTACCGGAACGGCACCATCATCCTGAAGTTCTGGCTCAACGTCAGCCGGGGCGAGCAGAAGAAACGCTTTCTGGACCGTATCGAGGACCCCGAGGCCCGTTGGAAGTTCCGGGCCGGGGACGTCGCCGAGCGAAGCCACTGGTTGGCCTACATGGCCGCCTACCAGGACGCACTCCACGCCACGTCCCGCGAGTGGGCCCCGTGGTACGCCATCCCCGCGGACCACAAGCCGACGATGCGGGCGATCGTGGCCGAGACCATCGCCGACACCCTCGAGGCCTTGCCCCTCGCGTGGCCGCGCCCCGATGACGAGGAGCAGGCCGAGATGGCGAAGCTCAAGCAGGTGCTGGAGGCCGAGCCGAAGGACGCCTGATCGTCACCGCACCCGGGGCGGGGCGGCTTAGCCTTCACGGATGGACCGTCGCCGTTTTCTGCAGCTCGGTGCGCTCTCCGCCGTCCAACTCGCGGCCTTCGGGGCCGGTGCCGCGCCGCGGGGCGCGCTCCGGTACGGTCCCCTGGTCCCCGACCCGGAAGGCTTCCTCGATCTGCCGGCCGGGTTCCGGTACGTCCGGGTGCAGTCGGCGGGGGATCCGATGAGCGACGGGCACAAGGTGCCCGGGCGTCTCGACGGGATGTGTTGCCACGTGGACGACGCCGAGAACTACGTGCTGCTCCGCAACCACGAGATTGGCGACCGGCAGTTCGTGGAGGACGAGCGCGCGGGGGGGGTGGCGTTCCCGGAGGACCGCGTACCGGTGTGGCGGGAGGAAGAGGCGGTGGTCGATCGCACCCGCCTGGGGGGCGTGACCCGCGTCGAGATCCACCGTCCATCGCTCCTGGCCAAAGCACCCGCCGACGTCGTCCGCTCCTCCCGGATGGTGCTCGCGGGCACCGACATCAACTGCGGCGGCGGCAAGCTGCGCGACGGGTGGGTGAGCTGTGAGGAGAGCGTGTCGGACGGGCACGGCTGGGCGTGGTTCGTGCCCTGGCGGGCCAACGGCCTGGGGGCGCACCAGCGCCTCGACGGCTGGGGGCGGTTCCGCCATGAGGCGATCACGATGCTCGGCGACGGCACCGTGTACATGACCGAGGACGACAAGATCGGGCTGTTCTACCGGTTCGTGCCCGCCGACCGCAAGAACCCCTTCGGGCCGGGCACGCTGTCGGCGTTGAAACTCCCGATCCCATCCACCCACACCGAAGGGCAGACGGTGGTGGAGCCGGGCGACACCTGGCGCGCCGAGTGGGTCGAGATCCGGGACCCCTCGGCGGCCACGTCCCGCTGCGCCGAACAGGGCGCCAAGGCGGGCGCGACCCGCTTCTATCGTGGGGAGGGCGTGTGCACCGACGGCAACCTGGTCTGGTTCGTGGCGACCAAGGCCGGCCCG
>JAYVAS010000411.1:0-4138 GCA_043750895.1 Pseudomonadota bacterium | reverse complement strand
CCCATCCTGAGCGTCGACCGGGGACGGGGCTACGTCCCCATCTACACCGCCGCCCTCGACGTGATCCGCGCCGGCGCCCCGACCGCTTCTTGCCTGGTCATGACCCCCCTCGACCAGGGCTTCGTGGACGAGGAGACGGGCGAGGCGCGCGCCCGACCGGGCATGGCGAACCTCGTCAACGCGCAGCGGATCGCGGCGCAGTCGCGCGGGTGTGCGTTCTGGAGCGCGTGGGACGCCATGGGCGGCAAGGGATCCGCCCTGACCTGGGCCGGCTCGGGGGCGATGGGCACCGGGGACCTCGTGCACCTCACCCAACGCGGCGTGGCGGTCATCGGGGATCTGCTCGCCGACGCGATCCTCCGCGACTACGACCGCTGGGCGGCCGAAACCCCAGGATAGGTCCGCCGTGCTACGCGGTCACCGATGACCGACACCAGCGCCTGGCACCCCTGCGGATCCTGCAAGAAGCCCATCGCCTACGGGGCGCGGTACTGGGTGTGCAGCGTCTCCACCTGCAACCGCGCCCGTTTCCAGCTGGCCTTCTGCTCGATGGCCTGCTGGGACGCCCACGTCCCGGTCATGAACCACCGCGGCGCATGGGCCGAGGAGCGCCGCGCCCCCCGCACCGCCGAGCCCGAGGCCGTGGCGCCCGAAGCGGCGCGCCGACGGATGGTGCGCGAGCCCGAGGAGGAGAAGGAGCCCGACGACATCCTGGTCGTCGCCAGTCGGCTCAAGGCGTACATCAAGGACCGCGCCGACTTCAACACCTCGGCGGACGCGCTGGTGGCGCTCTCCGAGATCATCCGGCGGGCGTCCGACGAAGCCATCCGCCGGGCCCGCGCCGAGGGCCGGCGCACGGTGAAGGGCCGCGACTTCGAGGCCTGAGCCGGTCAGACCTCCCAGCAGACCGCCTCGACCCTGTAGGCCATGGCCACGATGCCATCGATCGCATGCCGGTCGAAAAGGGCGTCCAGCGCCGCACCGAAGCCCGCCCCGTCGTCGACCCCGTGCGCCACGTAGCTGGACGACCACGCGCGCCCGTGCACGCCGGCCCGGTCGAGCCGCTGGGCGTGGCGAAAGGCGTGGAGGCGTGCGCTCGGCTCGGCGGCGCGGATCGCGGCGATGGTCGGCTCGGCGCGCGGGACCTTGCCTACCTCCGAGGAGTACTGCCGGAGCAGACGGGTGTAGCCGTCGACGAAGGCGCTCGTGGTGTCGCGCAGGTTCCACACCGCGACCGCGTGGCCGCCCGGACGCACGACGCGCCGGATCTCCGCGAGGGTCGGCTCCACCGCGAACCAGTGGAAGGCCTGGGCCGCGACGACGAGGTCCACCGACCCGCCCGGGAGCGTGGTCGCCGATGCCTCCCCCTTCACGTACCGCCCGCCTTCGGCCGCCGCGGCGGCGCGCATGGTGTCGTTGGGCTCGACCCCCACGACGTCGAAGCCGGACGCCGCGAGCTGCCGCGTGGCGATCCCCGTCCCGCTCCCCAAATCGGCTGCCTGACGCCCGGGGCCCAACGCGCCCAGCCAGGCAAAGAGCGCGGCCGGGTAGTCCGGCCGGAATTGCCGGTAGTTCTCGGTCGTGGCCGTGAATCGGCTGCGGGAGTCCTGCATGCACAGGGGCTAAGCCGCCACCGTCCCCGAGGACCACAAACCGACTGATTACCAGGGTTGGCTGCGCCCGATCATGGTGTACGGGTAGCCCCAGTCGATCGCGGAGACCTCATCGAGCTGCCGGACGTCGCCGGCCGTCAGCTGGACGGTGAGCGCGGCGAGGTTGCCCGCGAGCTGATCGGTGGTGCGCGCCCCCAGGATGATGGAGCTGGTCTCGGGGCGGGTGAGCAGCCACGCCAGCGCCACCGCGGCCGGGGTGGTCTCGTGGACCGCCGCGATCGCGCGCAGGACGTCGATCACCGCGAAGTTGCGCTCGGTCGCCATCCGCTTCCAGCTGTCGCCCCAGGAGGCGAGGCGGGAGCCCTCGGGCCGGGTGGTCCGGTCGTACTTCCCCGACAGCAGGCCCGACGCGAGCGGCGACCAGACCAGGACCCCGAGGCCGAAGGCACGGCAGGCGGGGATCATCTCCCGTTCGGCGTCGCGCACCGCCAGCGACCACTGGAGCTGGACCGACTCGAAGCGGGCGAGGTTCCGCTTGTCCGACGCCCACAGCGACTCGGTGAGCCGGTAGCCGGTGTAGTTGGAGCACCCGGCGTAGCGGATCTTGCCCGCGCGGACGAGGTCGTCCAGGGCCCGCATCGTCTCCTCGATGGGCGTGGTGCCGTCCTGGAGATGGATCTGGTAGAGGTCGATGACGTCGGTGCCGAGCCGCTTCAGCGAGGCCTCGCACGACCGGAGGATGTGGTGGCGACTGGCCCCGCCGCCGTTCGGGCCGGGGCCCATCGGAAACCGGCACTTGGTGGCGAGCAGCACCGTGTCGCGCTTGCCGCGGATCCACTCGCCGGTGAGCACCTCGGAGCCCCCGTTGGAGTAGACGTCGGCGGTGTCCACGAGGTTGACGCCCGCGTCGATGGCGGCATCGAACACCCGGCGGGCCTCGTCGTCGGGGGAGCTGACGCCCTTCATGAAGACGCCGCCGTCGCCGAAGGTCATGGCGCCGAGGGAGAGGACGGAGACCTTGAGGCCCGAGCGGCCGAGGGGGCGGAATTCCATGGACTACTCCGTGAGCTCGACCGTCAGGACGCTCCCGGCGGCAAGCTCTGCGTGATGAAGGACAGGACGGGTGAGGGTGACCCCGTCGAGCGAGACCCGGGAGACATGCGCACCCGACCCGACCCTGGCCACCGAAAACCAGCCGTCGCCGACCTTGAAGCGCGCTTCCGGCCACCGCGGCACGCCGATGACGTACTGATCGGTCCCGGCGATGGGGTAGAAGCCCAGGGTCGAGAACAGGTACCAGGCCGACAGCGTGCCGGCGTCGTCGTTGCCGGCCAGCCCGTCGGGGGTGTCGGCGTAGCGGTTGTCCTCGACCCAGCGCTGCCAGAGGCCGGTGGCGTCGGGGTCCCCCCACAGCGCGAACAGGAACGGCGCGTGGATGTCGGGCTCGTTGCCGTGCCAGTAGTAGGTGGCGGGGGTGGGCACGAGGCCCTCGTCCACCGCCCCTTGCATGAACGTGGTGAGCCGCTCCCGCGCCACCGCCTCGCCGCCGAACAGGGTCGCGGTGGCGTCCGCGTGGGCGGGCGGCATCCACAGGTACTGCCAGGCGTTGCCCTCGGTGTACTCGTCTTCCCAGGCGAGCGGGTTCAGGTCGTCGGAGAAGGTGCCGTCGCTGGACCGGGCGTGAAAGAACCCCACCGCCGGGTCGTACTGGTTGCGGTAGGTGTAGGAGCGCCACTCGTAGAAGGCGGCGTCCTCGGTGTGGCCCAGCGCGTTGGCCAGCCCCGCCATGGCGTCGTCCGCCCAGGCGAGTTCCTGGTTCCACGCCACGGAACCCCCCACGAGGTCGGCCGGCAGGTAGCCGTAGCGGATCTGCAGGGCGGGATCGGGCCGTTGGTTGTAGGCGACCTCGATCTCACCGCGGGCCTGCGCGTCGAGGATGGTCCACGCGGCGGCGACGTCCCAGTCCTGGACGCCCTTGAGCCAGGTGTCGGCGAGCACGATGTTGGCCGGCGCCCCGAGCATCGAGCCGCCCTCGCCGTTGGCGGCAGGCCAGCGCGGAAACGCCCCGCCCTGCTGCGCCATCGTCAACAGCGAGGTGGCGAAGGCGCTGGCGTAGGAGGGGTAGAACAGCGTGTACGCGGGGTGGGCGGTGCGGTAGGTGTCCCACATCGAGAAGTCGCTGTAGAACGGCGTGGCGCCCGCGGTGTGGACCGCGCCGTCGAAGCCCGCGTACCGGCCGTCCCCGTCGGTCCAATTGGTGGGCATCTGCAGCAGGTGGTAGACCGCGGTGTAGAAGATGCGCAGCTCGGCCTCGTCGGCCCCGGTGATCTCGAAGCGGGACAGCGGCTCGGCCCACGCTTCCTGCGCCTCGGCGACCACCGTCTCGAAGGACTTGCCCTCCACCTCGGCGAGGTTGGCGCGGGCATTGTCGACGCTGACCGGCGAGATCCCCACCCGAAGCTCGAGGGTGGGCCCGGTGGCGCGGAGCCACACGCCGAGGTCCACCCCGGCGGCGTCGGCGCGGC
>JAYVAS010000410.1:0-3017 GCA_043750895.1 Pseudomonadota bacterium | reverse complement strand
GTGGTGGGCGCGGCTCCCTCGAGGGCACTCGGCCCGGCTGGGGATGGAGGCCCTCGCGGAGGGGCGGGCCGAGGCGGCGCGGATCCAGCGGGACTTCGCGCCGCGAGCGGCCGGGGGCTGGCGGGGTCAGACGAGTGCCTGGAGCGGGGGGCGGACGGTGCCGTCCTGGGGGCCGCTGTCCGCCCGGACCGAGCCACCATTGGCCCCTCCCGGAGGTGGTGTCGGCACCATCCGCCTCCCGGGGTTGCGCGGTTGGGGGACCCCGGACTGGGGGTCGCACCCGACTCGCTTCCCGGTGACGGTCACGACGGGGGTTTCCTGGCAAACGTCGGAGGAGCTGGTGGTCTCCGGGATCGCGTCCACCGACGATCTCTCGTCGATCAGCATCACGTTGAACAACGCGAGTTGGGCGGCGGGGTGGTCCCCGTTGACATGGGTCGCGGCGTACTACACGGTTCAGGGTCCGGACAACCTCGTCTACTTCGAATGCCAGTCCGACGATGGGCTGTTCAACACCGAGACCACCTACCCCGGAGCGTTGCACGTCGGTGCCAGCCCGGCGATGATCGCCAACGTCACCGGCAATCCCTACGGCGTGGCGTACCTGGTGGATGCTGGGGACGCCGTGGCAGTGTCGGACGCCAGCACGACGTCCACGATCACCCCGAGCACGCTGAGCAGCTGCCGGTCCCCGGCAGGGTGCATGGATCGCACGGGCCGCTTCTGGGTGGTGTTCTCTGCCGAGGGCGGGTCGGGGGCGTCGGCGTCGCAGGTGTACCTCTGCTGGTCGGACACGCCGGGCTCGTGGTCCGGCCCGGTCCTGGTGAGTGACACCGTTCCGACGTCCAGTCAGGAGGCCCTGCAGTTCCCTTCGGTGACGGTGGCCGACGGCGGGAGCGAGCCGATCCTGCTCGTGGCCTGGCGGATCGGGGATGCGTCGGACACCAGCTCGGATGTCAACATCTCCTACCGCGCCGCCCCGGTCGCGACCATCCTCGCCTATTCGGGGTTTCCGGGCGCGGGGATCGATTCGGACACGGGGGAACAGGCGTTGACGGCGTATGGTTGGGCGCGGCGGAAGGATGCGATGCGCGCCCGGGACCCGAATGTGTTCTGCACCCATGGTGGAGCGTTCTTCATCGTGTACACCACCGTGTTCAACTCCTCGGACCCCATTCCCCAGACGGTGGTCGCCTCGTGGACGGAGACCCCTCTGGACCCGGCAACGTGGACTACGGCGACCCTCCCTGTTGCAAAGGGATTTGAGAACGACGACCAGGACTTCGCGTTCGGCTTCGCCAACGGCGACCTCGCCCAGGCGGTGGTGGTCTGGGAGCGCCTGAGCACCCCCAAGCGCATCGCGTTGGCCCGGTGTGTCCTGGCCGGCGCCAGCTCGGGCTGGACCTGGGAGTCCTTGGGCGACGCCACTGATACCGCCACCGACGCCCCCGCCGACGACGACGCCTTCCCCTGCTGCACCCTCGACGACGATGGCACGGTGCACATCTTCTCCGTGCGCTCCACCGGCACGTCCGACGTTCGGTTCCTCCATCGCCGTGGGGTGCTCCCGTGAGCCTGGTCGCGCGGATCCTTCTGTGCGGGCTCATCGGGTGCGACGCCAAACCGGACCAGGACGAGACGGCACCGGAGACCACCGACTCCTCGGTGGAGCCGGTCGACGCGGACGCCGACGGCGCCACCACGAGCACCGACTGCGACGACGCCGATCCGAGCGTCTACCCCGGCGCCGAGGAAGCCTGCAACGGCGTCGACGACGACTGCGACGGTGCGGTGGACGAGGGCCTACCTACCACGACGTGGTGGCCCGATGCGGATGGTGACAGTTGGGGGGCGCTGACCGACGCAATGGAGGCTTGTTGGCCGCCCGACGCGACCAGCGCCCAAGCCGGCGACTGTGACGATACCGACCCGGAAACCTACCCAGGCGCGGCCGACTCCCCCGGGGACGGCGTAGACTCCAACTGCGACGGCTCCGTCGCGTGTGAGTCGGTCACGACGTTCGATGGCTCGTTGCGGCTGACGGGACCGACGGCGGCGGCCGATGGAGAGGCGTTCTGTGCGACGTACACCGCGTTGTCAGGGGACCTCTGGATCTACGACACCGACCTCGTCGACCTCGGTTTCCTGGGTTGTCTGTGTGATGCCGCCGGTCTGGAGATCCACGAGAACCCCGCGCTCCAGTCTCTTGATGGACTGGAGAACCTGCGGCGGGTGGGGGCACTGGTGATTGAGGACTGCCCCTCCCTGACGTCGCTGGAAGGACTGGTGAACCTCACCCAGGCAGGGGTGGCGATCGACCTCGGGGACCTCCCGCTCGTTACTTCCGTGGCGCCGCTCGCGAACGTGGTCTCGGTGCGGGAGGAGATCGGGCTCGCAAACGTCGGCGTGGTGGACCTGGAGGGCCTCGGAGGCGTTCCGGGAGGATTGACGGAGTTCTTCGCCATAGAGTGCGCATCGCTGGAGACCCTTGATGGCCTCGCGATTTCGACCGATCCATTGAATGTCCTTGTCTACCGGAACCCTCTGCTGGAGGACGTCTTGGCGCTCGCCGGGGTCCGGTCGGTCGGCGCAGAGGATCTGAGGGTGCACACGAACCCCTCTCAGGCCTCCTACGTCGGGCTCGACGGGTTGGAGGAAGTGGCGGGGGATGTCGACGTGGGCGCCATCGGAGGCTACGACCTATCGGGACTGGGCGGGCTGCGAACCGTCGGCGGGGGCCTGGTGGTCCGTGCCGACGGCATGGACTCGCTCGCCGGGCTGGACAGCCTCGAGACCGTGGGGGGGACGGTGACCATCACCGGAGACGCCGACACCGTGTCCCTCGCAGGGCTCCCGTTCACCGAGCTTCCCAACCAGCTCTTCTTGACCGACATCCCCACCACGGACGGGCTGGAAGAGCTCACCTTCTTGGGTTCTTCCCTCAGGATCGACTCGCAGATCCTCGTGGACGTGGACGGGCTCTCCGGCCTGCGGGAGGTGCAGGGCTACCTGTCCAT
>JAYVAS010000409.1:0-5278 GCA_043750895.1 Pseudomonadota bacterium | reverse complement strand
CTTCGCTGGCCGCACCGGCCTCCCCAGCCTGTACCTCCTCGACATCGCCACCCGCGCCGTCACTCAGCTCACCAACGTCGGCGTCTCCCCCCGCGCGCCCCGCCCCGGTATTCCGCCCGACGGCTTCGTGCCCCCGCCCGATTCCGGCACCGCCACCTGGACCGGCACCACCCTGACCTGGACCGCCCGCGGTCAGCCGATCACCGTGGTCGCGCCGTGATCCTCCTCGTCACCGCCGCCCTCGCCGTCGACTTCGGGATGCCCACCACGTCGGGTGAGGAGGGCAACTACACGGTCAGCGCCTACCGCGACGAGGGTGGCGTCGATTGGAACTGCGGCGGCAACTTCTACTCCGGCCACAACGGCACCGACCTCGCCATCTACGGCGGGTTCAGCACCATGGCGGTGGGGGTGGACATCGCCGCCGCGGCCGACGGCACCGTGGTGGACAGCAACGACGGGGAGTTCGATGAGTGCACCAGCGGCGCGTGCGGCGGCGGGGGCGGCTTCGGCAACTACGTGAAGCTCCAGCACGACGACGGAAGTTACACCTACTACGCCCACATGAAGACGTGGACGGTGGCGGTGTCCAACGGGGACGTGGTCACCTGTGGCCAGAAGTTGGGTGAGGTCGGCTCCTCGGGCAACTCCACCGGTCCTCACCTGCACTTCGAGCCGCGCTCCGGCTCCACCAGCTACGAACCGTTCTCAGGGCCGTGCGGCGCATCCTCGTCTTCCTGGAGCGACCAGGGCGCCTACAACGGCCTCCCCGGGCTCACCTGCGCCAACATCGACGCCGATGGGGACGGCTACACCACCGCCGACGACTGCGACGACGGCAACCCCGCCATCCACCCCGGCGCGGACGAATACTGCAACGGCCGCGACGACGACTGCGACGGCAACGTGGACGAATCCGACGCGGTGGACGCCCCCACCTGGTACCGGGACGCCGACGGCGACGGCTACGGAGACCTCGCCGCCCCCACCCGCGCCTGCTCCCAACCCGGCGGCTATGTCGCCGATGCCACCGATTGTGATGACACCTACGCGTTGTCCTACCCCGGCGCCTTCGAGCTCTGCGATTTCCGTGACAACGACTGCGACGGAGAGGAGGACGAAGGCTACGACGCCGACGCCGACGGCTACCGCACCTGCGCGGGGGACTGCGACGACACGGATCCCGGTCGAAACCCGGGCGCCGCCGAGATCGTGGACGGCCTCGACAACAACTGCGACTGGCGGGTGGACGAGGGCTCAACCGTCTACGACGACGACCGGGACGGCTGGACCGAGCTGGACGGCGACTGCGACGACGCCGACCCCTTCTGTTTCCCGGCCGCCCCCGAGCTGCCGGACACCAAGGACAACGACTGCGACGGCGGAGCGGACGAAGGCACCCGCATCGTCGACGACGACGGGGACGGCTACTCCGAGGTCGACGGGGACTGCGACGACGCCGACGCCACCCATTTCCCCGGCGCCGACGAGGCGACCGACGGGCTCGACGGGGACTGCGACGGCTACGCCGACGAGGTGACCGGTGGTTGGGACGACGACGGCGACGGCTGGAGTGAGGACCGCGGCGACTGCGACGACGCCAACCTCTACGCCTTCCCCGGCGCGCCCGAGCAGATCGACGGCGTGGACGGCAACTGCGACGGTCGGGTGGATGACGGCACCGAGGTCTTCGACGACGACGGCGACGGCTGGACCGAGACGGGCGGCGACTGCGACGACCGGGATGCCTCGGTGCACCCGCGGGCCGACGAGGTGGCCGACGGCCGAGACACCGACTGCGACTTCCTCGTGGACGAAGCCACCGAGGTGAGCGACGACGACGGCGATGGCTGGGCCGAAGACGCCGGCGACTGCGACGACGGCGTGGCGGCGAGCTGGCCGGGGGCGCCGGAGGTGCGCGACGGCCGCGACAACGACTGTGACGGCCTGGTAGACGACGGCACCGAGGCCTACGACGACGACGGCGACGGCTACGCCGAGCAGGCCGGCGACTGCGACGATGTGCGCCCCACCGTGTACCCGGGCGCGCCCGAGACCGAGGACGGCACCGACGAGAACTGCGACCGCTTCGTGGACGACCACACCGACGCCTTCGACGACGACAACGACGGCTACACCGAACACGCCGGGGACTGCGACGACGGCGATCCCTGGGTGCGCCCCGGTGCCTTCGACGGGATCGACGGGAAGGACAACGACTGCGACGGGGAGATGGAGGTCCCCGTCGGCTGGGGCTGCGGCGGGGCGGGCGCGGCGGCGGCGGCGTTGTTGATGGCGGCGCCGTGGTGGCTGCGGAGACGACGCGCTGCACCCCGGCCCTGATCGCGGCTCCCGAGGTACACTCCCGGGGCGAGGTCTCCATGCCCGGTCCGGTGTTTCGAGGTGCCGAAGCTGCCCACTCCGCCCTCTGGAAGGAGGGGACCCTCTACAACCGCGACGGCGTCACCCCCCTGCTGGGGCAGATCCGCGGCGGCTGGGGCGTCGGGGCGTCGGCGACGACGGCCTGGCGGGTCCAGGGGAACGTCGTCCTCAAAGGGTCTTCGTCGGCCCCCTTCTGCCGCGTGGTCCAGGCCCAGGTGCTCAAGGGCAACACCTACGAGGTGATGTACCGCCTGATGGGAGACGGCATCACCCGCGCCAACGGTCGCGAGATCGTCGCCCGCGGCCCGGGGCTAAGCCCCGATGAGCTGATGCTCGCCGCCCTGGTGTTCGACAAGGCGTGAGCCGCTAGCGCGGTATAGACGCCCGACCATGCTCTCCGGCAAGCAGAAACGGTACCTTCGCGGCCTCGGCCACTCCCTCAACCCCGTCGTCACCGTCGGCAAGGAAGGCGTCTCCGAGGCGCTGGAACGGAAGACGGCGGTCGAGCTGGAGGGCCACGAGCTCATCAAGGTGCGGGTGTTGGACACCTGCGACGCGCCCGCCAAGGAAGTGGGGCCCGCGCTGGCCGAGCGCACCGCGTCCGAGCTGGTGCAGGTGCTCGGGCACACCTTGCTGCTCTACAAGCGGCGCAAGAAGGACCCGACGATCAAGCTCCCGAAGGCGGACGCACCCATCGTGGTCGAGCGGCCGGAGTAGTCGAGGCCGCCTCACCGCACCGGCTGAATCCCCAACACCACCGGCACCGGCTTCAGGTTCGCGACCACTCGCGCGTGCCCGGGCACGTTGATCACCATCCCGGTGCTGGTGCCGCCGTCGAAGGCCATGGCGTCGAAGCAGCCCAGGCCGCCGAGCACGGTGGCCAGCTCGTCGAAGCTGAGCCCGTTGGTCAGCGAGTCGGTGGCGAGCAGGAGGACCGCGTCGTCGCGGGTGACGCAGCCCGCGGTACGCCGGTCCACCGCCCACACGTCGAAGCCGCGGCCACCCACCCGCATGTAAGAGTAGGTGAGGCCGCCGCTCATGATCCCCGGGAACCCCTGGAACCCGCCCGCCACCCCGTCGGTGCGCGCCTTCTTCTCGTTGACGATGCGGGGGATCCGCCCGGGGCCGTCGATGAGGAAGTGCGCCGCCCGGTGGGCCACCGCGCGGTGTCGCCGCACCCCGTCGCTGACCACCAGGCCCAGCGGGCCTTCGTCGCTGAAGTACGCGGCGTTGACCGCGACGGCGAAGTCGGCGCCGAGGCCCTGCACGGTCTCGCCGCTCCAGTCGGGGGTGCCGACGACCCGGAAGTTCCAGTACCGGGGGAGCACCCGCGCCACGACGACGTCGATGGTCTGGGGGCTCGGAGACCGTCGCAGGGCCAGATCGGCCACCGCGAGCCCGGGGGCGATGTCAGCCCATTCGGGGGCGAGAAAGGCGTCGTTCGGTCCCCAGTTTCGACGCAGGGCGTCGGCGCTGGCCACCTCGACCCAGGCGCCATCGGGCTGCCGCCACGAGAGCCGTCCCATCCCCGCCAGCCAGGCCCCCACGGCGGAACCGGCGTCGATGACCAGCTCGGTGGCCAACCACCCACACCCGGCCGCGCTCGCCAGCCCCACCGCCGCCACCCCGAACCAGAAACGGCGACGGCCCCGACGCGGAGCAGCGTGCCCCGGGGGGGCTTCAGCGATAGAGGCAGGAGGATCAGCCATGCAGCGACCGCGCAACGTCATTGTTCTCGTAGCCGACTCCCTCCGCTACGACTCGGTACACGAAGGCGGGCCCACCGGCTTGAACGTCACCACCCGCGAGGGCGTGCGGTTCACCCAGGCGCGGTCCGGCGGCTGCTGGACGCTGCCCGCTACGGCCTCGCTGTTCACGGGCTTGATGCCCCATGAACACGGCGCCGACGCCCAGTCCCGCGGCCTCGCGCCCGGGGTCGCCACCCTCGCCGAGCGGATGAAGGCCCGGGGCTTCTACACCGAGCAGATCACCGCGAACATCGCCACCACCGAGATCTTCGGGCTCGATCGCGGGTTCGACCGGATGACCCGGATCTGGCAACAGGTCCCGAGCAAACACCGGAAGATCCACGAGGCGATGGTCCTCATCGGCAAGCCCCGCCTCCGCAAGAAGATCCTCTCCCCGGAGTTCATCGCCGGCAAACTGGCCGAGGATCTCGAGGCGTCCAAGGTCTGGCTCCAGAACACGTGGAAGGACATCTTCGACGCCGCCCGGAGCCGCCTCCGTGAGAACGACGCCAAGGGTCAGCCGAGCTTCCTGTTCTTGAACCTGATGGAGTCGCACTTTCCCTACCACGTGGGGGACACCTTCGAGACCACCAGCGCCGGCCTGGCCGGCAAGCTGCGGGAGATCGTCAGCCTCTACCACCTCGTGAACCAGACCTGGCTCACCCAGGAGCAGAACCCCATCCGCCCCGAGATGATGCAGCTCCTGCGCCGCCGCCAGCGCCTCGCCTGGGAGCGCCTCGCCCCCGCGGTGGACGCCTTCGTCGAGGAGCTCCGCGCCGACGGGGACAACCTCGTGGTGTTCGGGTCGGACCACGGGGACTGTTTCGGCGAGCAGGGGTGGATGTACCACTTCTCCAATGTGGCCGACGCCGGCAATCGTGTCCCCCTTTATTGGGCCTCCCCCAACCACGCGGGCGGCCGGGTGGTGGACACCCCCGTCAGCGCCCGGGACATCTTCCACGGCATCCTCCGCGAAGTGGGAGACGAGACCGTCGGGCCGCACCTCCTCGACGATCCGCACCGCAGCTACCCGATCATGCAGTCCTCCTGGTACAACAACCAGGGGCGCACGCTGGCCCGCTACAAGTACAACCAGATCTGCTTCCTCGAAGAGGGGACCCGGTGGCTCTACCGCCGGGGCGAGTGGT
>JAYVAS010000408.1:0-10075 GCA_043750895.1 Pseudomonadota bacterium | reverse complement strand
CCGGCCATCGCGATGCCGATGTTCTCGTTGTTCTCACCGCCCACGAAGTACGACCCACCGGCGTTCATCGCGACGTTGCCCGACGTGAACGGCCCGTAGAACAGGCCCACCGCGCCGGCGTCGGTGTAGGCGCCGACGTTGACCTGGTTGGCGCTGATCAGCATGTCCATGTAGCCGTCGTCGTTGACGTCGCCGGCGCCGGTCACCGAGCAGCCGGCCCAGTCGGAGGCGGCGACGCCGCGGACGGTGGTGTCGGCCGAGGTGTCGTTCACCGAGCCCGAGCGCGGCGTGGTGAACACGAAGACCGCGCCGCCGTCGGTGGCCGCGCCGTCGTAGCGGTACGCGCCCAGGGCGTAGTCGCCGTAGCCGTCACCGTTGGTGTCGCCCAGGTACGCCAGGGACTGGCCGAGGTAGGCGTTGCTCTGGGTCGAGCTGACGACCACGTCCGAGGTGGCCGTGGTGTCGGTGCCCAGCGCCGCGTGGTGGATGTACACCCGCCCGTCGGTGCGGCTGCCGCTGCCGGCCGAGTCCCACCCGTACGCGCCGATGAGGCTGTCGTCGTACCCGTCGTTGTTGACGTCCCCGAGCGCGGTGGCGGAGCCGAGGTAGTCGTTGGACGCCGCCCCGGAGAGGGTCCAGTCGGCGGTCGCCGCGGTGATCGCGCCCGAGATGGAGCAGGCGTTGTCGGTGCCGTCGCAGTCGTTGTCGAGGGCGTCGTTGCACACCTCGGCGAGGCCGGGGTTGGCGTCGACCTCGGCGTCGTCGCAGTCGCCATCGTCGGCCGAATAGCCGGAGGGCATGTCGCAGGCGAGCGTGGAGGTGGACGTCCCGTAGCCGTCGCCGTCGGCGTCGGCGTACCAGGTGTCTCGGTCGATGGCCGACTCGTCGGTGAAGCCGTCGCAGTCGTCGTCGGTGTCGTTGCAGAGCTCCGAGGCGCCGGGGCGTATCGTGTCGTCACCGTCGTTGCAGTCGGTGCTGGACGCCACGTAGCCGTCGGGGGCGTCGCAGGCGTCGACGGTGGAGCTGCTCGACCCGTAGCCGTCCTCGTCGGCGTCCACGTAGTAGGTGAGGGCGTCGGTGGCGCCGTCGTCGATGTCGCCCGAGCAGTCGTCGTCGAGGCCGTTGCAGACCTCGGTACCGCCGGGGTTCACGGTGGACACGCTGTCGTCGCAGTCGGTGTAGTCGGCGAGGTAGCCCTCGGGGGCGTCGCAGGCCTCCACGTAGAGGCTGGTGTCCCCGTAGCCGTCCTCGTCGGCGTCCGCGTACCAGGTCGTGCTGTCCACGGCCTCCTCGTCGGTGTCGCCGTCGCAGTCGTTGTCCACCGCGTCGCACTGCTCGAGCGCGTCGGGGTTGTTGCCACCGTCCACCGGGTCGCAGTCGGTCGCGTCGGCGACGTAGCCGGCCGGCATGTCACAGGCGTCCACCGAGGTGTCGGGGTCCCCGTAGCCGTCCTCGTCGGCGTCTTCGTACCAACTGGTCGCGTCGACGGCGTTGTCGTCCACCAGGCCGTCGCAGTCCTCGTCCGCGCCGTCGCAGGTCTCGGTGGCGGCGGGGTTGATGGCGGCGTCGGTGTCGTCGCAGTCGTCGGCGTCGGCGACGGAGCCGACCGGCTGCGTGCAGGCGTCCACCGGCGAGGCGGCGTCACCGTAGGTGTCCCCGTCGTCGTCCGCGTAGTAGGTGAGGGCGTCGGTGGCGTCGACGTCCACGCCGCCGTCGCAGTCGTTGTCGCGGTAGTCGCAGACCTCCTCGGCGCCGGGGTAGGCCGCGCCGGTGGTGTCGTCGCAGTCGGTGCCGTCGGACACGAAGCCGATGGGGGCGTCGCAGGCCACGTAGGCGCCGGCGGCGTCGCCGTAGCTGTCGCTGTCGCCGTCCGGGTACCAGGTGGTCTCGCCGGTTGCGCCGGGCTCGTCCACGTTGCCGTCACAGTCGTTGTCCACGAGGTCGCAGGACTCGACCGCCCCGGGGTTCACGGCCCCGTCGCCGTCGTCGCACTCTTCGCACGCGGCGTAGCCGTCGCCGTCGGTGTCGTCGAAGGCGATGGAGCCGTCGCAGTTGTAGTCGACGGTGTCGGTGCACGCCTCCTCGGCGCCGGGGTTGTAGAGGGGGCTGGTGTCGTCGCAGTCGCCCGGGATCGTGACGTAGGCGTCGTCCGGGGCATCGCAGGCGACGACCGAGGTGCCGTCGTCGCCGTAGCCGTCGCCGTCGGCGTCGAAGTACCAGGTGCTCTCGCCGGTGGCGCCCGGTTCGTCGACGGTGCCGTCACAGTTGTTGTCGATGCCGTCGCAGATCTCGCTGGCGGCCGGGGAGACGGCGCCGTCGCTGTCGTCGCACTCTTCGCAGGCGGCGAAGCCGTCGGCGTCGTCGTCGGCGTAGGCCACCGAACCGTCGCAGTTGTAGTCCACCGTGTCCGTGCAGGCCTCGGCCGCGGCGGGGTTGTACGCCCCGTCGGCGTCGTCGCAGTCGCCGGGGGTGGCGACGAAGCTGTCCGGCTGCGCACACGCGATGGTGGTCGCGCCTTCGTCCCCGTAGCCGTCACCGTCCACGTCGGCGTACCAGGTGGGGGCGCCCGTGGCGGTGGCCTCGTCCACCGTGCCGTCGCAGTTGTTGTCATCGCCGTCGCAGATCTCGTCCAGGCCGGGCCCGGCGGCGGCGTTGGTGTCGTCGCAGTCGTCGCAGGCGGCGACGCCGTCCCCGTCGTCGTCGGCGTAGCCGGTCGAGCCGTCGCAGTTGTAGTCGGCGGGGTCGGAGCAGGACTCGGCCGCAGCCGGGTTGTACGCGAGGTCCGCGTCGTTGCAGTCGTCGCCGGTGGCGACGTAGCCGGCCGGGGCTTCACAGGCGGCGACCGTGACCGCGGGGTCCCCGTAGCCGTCGCCGTCGGTGTCGGCGTACCAGATCAGGGCATCCGTGGCGCCGTCGTCGGCGGTGCCATCACAGTCGTTGTCGATCCCGTCGCAGACCTCGGTGCCGCCCGGGTAGGCGGTGGGGTCGGCGTCGTCGCAGTCGTCACAGGCGGCCGTGCCGTCGGCGTCCGCGTCCTCGAAGCCCGAGGAGCCGTCGCAGTTGTAGTCGATGTCCTCGTTGCAGGACTCGGAGGCGCCTGGGTTGTAGGCGGTGTCCCCGTCGTCGCAGTCGCCGCCCACCTCCACCGCGCCGCTCGGCTGATCGCAGGTGGTGATCGCGCTCCCGTCGTCCCCGTAGCCGTCGCCGTCGGTGTCGTAGTACCAGGTCGCGGCGTCCACCGCGTCGGTGTCGGTCACGCCGTCGCAGTTGTCGTCGAGGTCGTTGCACACCTCGGCCTGGGTGGGGTTCACGGCGACGTTGCCGTCGTCACACTCCTCGCAGGCGAAGTAGCCGTCCCCGTCGTTGTCCACCGCGCCCACCGCGCCGTCGCAGTTGTAGTCGTTGGGGTCCGTGCAGTCGTCCTCGTCGGCGTTCGGGTGGTACGCCGCATCGGCATCGTCGCAATCGCCACCCTCGGCGATGTAGCCGTCGGGGGCGGCGCAGGCCTCCAACGCGCTGGCGTCGGACCCGTAGCCGTCGCCGTCGCCGTCGGTGTACCAGGGGGTGGAGGGCAGCCCTTCGTCGATCTGGGTGTCGCAGTTGTTGTCGATGCCGTCGCAGAGCTCGTCGGCGGCGGGGTTCACGTCGGGGTCGGCGTCGTCGCAGTCGGAGTCGAAGGAGTAGCCGTCGTTGTCGGCGTCGACGATGATGTCGATGGTGCCCGCTGAGTCGTCCGGCTTCTGCTTGCACGCCGGGAGGAGGAGGGCGATGGTGATCAGGAGGGACGGGCGCATCGGAGACCTCGTGGAGTCGAGACGAAGGATGGCGGGCCATCGGACGGGGCGCGGCCTGCTGAAGGCGGTCGATCGGATTGACGTCCGGTCTATCTCGGCGGCCGCCAATCGAAGGTCGACCGCTTCTCGCGTTGCGGCTACACGCACGCATGCTCCTCGTACCGTTCGCGTTCGCCTGGGAAGTCTCGGATCAATCGTTCGTGCTCGGCTGCCCCCAACGGGTCACGGCCTACGGTCTGACACCGGCGGCCATCGTCACCGTATTCGGTTCTGCCTCCGCCGCCGTCGGTTCGTGCCCGCCCCAGCTGCGCGGAGCCTGCCTGGAGCTCGACGCCCCTACCTCCACCCTCGGTACGGCGCGCGTGGGCCGGCGCGGCGAGGCGTCCTTCGTCTACACCCCGACGGCGGAGGGGACGCTGTACGTCCAGGGGGCCCAGCGTGTGTCGCGGTCGTTCGGCCTCTCGGCCGTGTCGACGTTCACGATCTACGCGTCGTCGAGCGACTCGGACGGCGATGGACTCACCAACCTCGAGGAGTGTGCCCTGGGCACGGACCCGTTCGAGGCGGACACCGACGGCGACGGCTGGTCGGACGGTGACGAGGTCGACCTGCTCGGAACGGACCCCCTCGATGACGCCGATGGCGCCTGGTACGGACGCGGCGTCTGGTTCTGGAAGGACTCGGACAGCGTTTACGGCGCGGGGAACATCGTGGGCGATCCGGTGGCGGAGGCCGACACCCTCGACGGCATGGCCAGCTTCGCGCTGCGGCGGGTGTACGGGTCGTACGCCTGGGGCGTGACGCCGGACGCGGACATCGCCTTGTGGAACAGCCAGCTGCACCATGCCGGCCAGACCTCCTTCGTGCTGCTCTCCGAGAACAGCTGGATCGACACCGCCGATTGGCCGGAGCTCCAGACGAAGCTCGACGAACGGGTCATCGACTTCCACGCCGCGTTCCCGATCCCGTGGCTGCAGTTCGACGGGGTCCACTTCGACATCGAGCCGCAGGGGCTGGACGCCTGGGACACCTACGACGCCGCCGCCAAGCGGCAGGCGCTCGACGACCTCGCGGCCACCTACGCGATGGCCCGGGCCTACCTCGACGCCGCGGGCGCGTCCGACGTGCCGCTCTACGCCGATCTGCCGGTCTGGTTCGACAACCTGCCCGTGGACGGCGGTTCGGTCGGCTGGGCGGACGCGGCCGATCGGGACGGGTGGTTCTCGGCGCTCGGCAGCAGCCTCGCAGGGGTGACGCTGATGGACTTCGAGCGGGACGAGCTGACCGAGATCGTCGACGCCGCGGATTGGGAGGTGTCGAACGTGCCGATCGAGGTGCGTATCGGCATCGAGGCGGACATCGGCTGCGACAACCTCTGGCCTTCGGTGCCGGTCATGGTGGACATGGCCGACCAGGTGGAGGCCTACTACGGGCCGCTGATCGGGGTCGACATCCAGAGTTGGACGCTGCTGGCGGGCGCGGCCGCGGCCGTCGAGGCCTGCGAGGAGCTCCCGGTCGAGTAGTCCGGAGACCGGAGACCGGAGGCTGGAGACTGAAGGCCGGAGGCGGGAGAACTGCCGTCCGTCTTCCTCCGGCCTCCCCCCCTCCGGCCTCCGGACCCCTAAAGCCCCGCGCCCAGGAACAACCACCACGCGCCGACGCTGGTGTCGGCCCCGTCGTCCACCGCGGTGGCGCCGATCCCGAAGTCGTCGAAGCCGTCGTCGTCGGTGTCGCCCAGTCCGGCGATGGCGTAGCCAACGGCGTCCGAGGCGGCGGACCCACGCACGCGCATGTCGTAGGTCGAGAGCGTGACGCTCCCGGCGAACGGCCCGTACTGGAGGTAGACCGCGCCGACGCCGGAGGTCGCGCCGTTGTCGAAGCCCGTGGCCGAGAACAGGAGATCCGGCACCCCGTCGCCGTCGACGTCTCCGGGGGCGGCGACCGCGCGCCCGACGTAATCGGCGGCGGTGACCCCCACCTGCCGCGCGGCAGCGTCGCTGTTGGTCGTGGCCGTGGCGAGGTCGGCGCCCGCGAAGACATACACCGCGCCGGCGTCGGACGCGCCCGCGTCGTCCTTGTCGGCGCCCACCGCGAGCTCCGGGTAGCCATCGGCGTCGGTGTCGCCGAGGCTGGCCAGCGCGTAGCCGAACTGGGACTCGGACGAGCCGGTGACGGTGACGTCGGCGGCGCCGAGGTCCACGTCGGCCGCGACCGGCCCGTACACGACGTAGACCGCACCCGCGTTGGTGGCGGCGTCGTCGTTGCTGTACGCCCCGACGAGGAGGTCCTCGTCCCCGTCCCCGTTGACGTCGACTCCGCCCGCGACGGCACACCCCGCCGCGTCGCCGCCGTCGACCCCGTAGAGCAACACGTCGTTGTCGGTGTCCAGGTCCAGGGTCCCGGTGAGCGGACCGTAGAACACCGCCACCGCGCCGGCGTCGTTGCCCGTCGTCGCGTCCAACGACGGAACGCCCAGGTAGAGGTCGGTCTGGCCGTCGCCGTCGAAGTCGCCGGCGCCGAGCACCGTCCCCACCGCGTCGTTCGCGTTGGAGCCGTAGATCCCCGCCGTCGCGTCCCCGGCGTCGCCCGAGGTCGTGATGGGCCCGGAGAACACGTACACGGCGCCGTTGGCGGTGGCGTTGGTGTTCTCGGCGTTCGCGCCGATGGCGAGGTCCGGGTATCCATCGACGGGATCGGCGAGCACGAGCGCGCCGGTGCCGAAGGCGTCGTCGTGGCCCGCGCCCACGAGGGTCACGTTCGCGCTGGCGGTCGTGTCCGCGCCGAGGGCCCCGTACCAGAGGTAGACGATGCCTTCGTCGTGCGTCTTGGAGGTGTCCCACCCGTAGGCGCCCACGGCGACGTCGGAGATGCCGTCGTCGTTGAGGTCACCGCCGGCGAGGCTGCTCCCGAGGTAGTCGTCCCCGCCCTCGCCGAGCACGGCGAGACTCGCGTCCGACACCACGTTCGCACCCGACCAGGCGCAGCCGTTGTCGGTGCCATCGCAGTCGTTGTCGATGAAGTCGTTGCAGACCTCGGCCTCCCCCGGGTTCGCCAGGGGCTCGGCGTCGTCGCAGTCGGTGGGGCTCGCGTAGTACCCGCTCGGCGCCGCGCAGGCGGAGATCGTGGTGTCCGAGCCGGCGTAGCCGTCGCTGTCGGCGTCGGCGTACCAGGTCGTCTCCCCGGTGGCACCGGCCTCGTCGCTCAGCCCGTCGCAGTCGTCGTCGTAGCCGTTGCAGGCCTCGACGTCCGCGGGGCTGATCGCGCTGTTGGCATCGTCGCAGTCGTCGTCGTTGGCGACGTGACCCGAGGGGACGGTGCAGCGCACCGTGGTCGAGGCGGGGTTGCCGTAGCCGTCGCTGTCGCCGTCGGCGTACCAGGTCGTGCCGATCGCGCCTTCGTCGACGCTGCTGTCGCAGTCGTCGTCGACGCTGTTGCAGCTCTCGGTCGCGGCGGGGCTGATGCTGGCGCTGGCGTCGTTGCAGTCGTCGTCGTTGCCCACGTAGCCGGACGGCACCGCGCAGCTGGAGATCGTGCTGGTGGCGAGGCCGTACCCGTCGCCGTCGGCGTCGAGGTACCAGGTGGTGGAGCCGGACGACCCGGACTCGTCGGTGGCACCGTCGCAGTCGTCGTCGATGCTGTTGCAGCTCTCGGTCGCGGCGGGGCTCACGGCCGACGATGCGTCGTTGCAGTCGGTGCTCGTGGCCTGATAGCCCGAGGGTTGGGTGCACGCGGCGGTGCTCGCGGTGCCGCCGTAGCCGTCGGTGTCGGTGTCGGCGTACCAGGTCGCGGCGTCGGCAGCGCCGTTGTCGGCCACGGTGTCGCAGTCGTCGTCGAGGCCGTCGCAGTACTCGGTGGCGCCCGGGTAGACCGCGCCGTCGCCGTCGTCACAGTCGGTGTCGTCGGCGGTGTAGCCCACCGGCGCCGAACAGCCGAGCGTGGTCGTGGCGCTGGAGCCGTAGCCGTCCGCGTCGGCGTCGGCGTACCATAGGGCGCGGTCGACCGACAAGGCGCCGTCCACGGTGCCGTTGCAGTTGTCGTCGATGCCGTTGCAATACTCGGTCGCGCCGGGACGGACGTCGGCGTCGCCGTCGTCGCAGTCCTCGCACGCCGCGTAGCCGTCGCCGTCGCCGTCGGCGTAGCCGGTCAGGCCGTCGCAGTTGTAGTCGTTGGGGTCGGCGCAGTCGGACTCTTCGGCGCCCGGGTTGTAGCGGGCGCTCAGGTCGTTACAATCGCCGGAGATGGCGGCGTACCCGGGCGGCAGGTTGCAGGCCTCGAGGGGGCGGGTGGCGTCCCCGTAGCCGTCGCCGTCGGCGTCCGCGTACCACGTGGAGCGGTCCACGGACGCGTCCCCGTCGGTCACGCCGTTGCAGTTGTCGTCGATGCCATTGCAGTACTCGGTAGCGCCCGCGTAGACGTCGGCGTTCCGGTCGTCACATTCGTCGGGGTCGCAGGCGGCGTAGCCGTCGCCGTCGAGGTCGGCGTAGCCTGTCGACCCGTCGCAGTTGTAGTCGTTGGGGTCGGTGCAGTCGCCCTCGTCGGCGGCAGGGTTGAAGGTCTCATCGGTGTCGTCGCAGTCACCGGTGACGGTGGCGGTGCCCTCGGGCTGGGTGCACGCCGTGGCTGCGACGTCGGTGCTACCGTACCCATCCCCGTCGCCGTCGACGTAGAAGGCGGTCGCGTCGACCGCGCCCACGTCGATCGTACCGTCGCAGTCGTCGTCCTCGCCGTTGCAGGCCTCTTCCGCGCCCGGGTGCCGCTCGGCGTCGTCGTCTGCGCAGTCCAGACACGCGGCGTAGCCGTCGCCGTCGCCGTCGGCGTAGCCGGTGGACCCGTCGCAGTTGTAGTCGTTGGCGTCGGTGCAGTCGTCCTCGGTCGCGGCCGGGTTGTAGGCGCTGTCGGTGTCGTCGCAGTCCCCGCCGAGCGAGACGAAGGCGATGGGGGACACGCAGGCCACGTACGCGGTGTCGGGGTCCCCGTAGCCGTCCCCGTCGGCGTCGTAGTACCAGGTGGGTCGGTCCCCGGCGTCGGCGTCCACGACGCCGTCGCAGTTGTCGTCCACGGCGTTGCACACCTCCACCGCCGCCGGGTTCACGAGGGGGTCGCCGTCATCACACTCGAGGCAGGCGGCGTATCCGTCGGCGTCGGCGTCGGCGTAGCCGATCGAGCCGTCGCAGTTGTAGTCCTCAGAGTCGGAGCAGGCTTCTTCGGCGCCGGGGTTGTAGCGGCCGTCCGCGTCGTCGCAGTCGGTGTCGGAGGCGACGAAGCCGATGGGCTGCTCACAGGCGGCGAGCTCCAGCGCGGCGTCGCCGAACCCGTCGGCGTCCACGTCCGCGTACCAGGTGGTCGCGTCCTCGGCGTCGGCCTCGTCGACCAGGGTGTCGCAGTCGTTGTCGATGGTGTCGCAGCGCTCGGTCGCGGCGCCGTTCACCGCCGCGTCGCCGTCGTCACACTCGGCGGCATCGCAGGCGGCGTAGCCGTCTCCGTCGCGGTCCTCGTAGCCGGAGGATCCGTCGCAGTTGTAGTCGTTGGGGTCGGTGCAGTCGGACTCGACCGCACCGGGGTTGTACGCCGGGTCGCCGTCGTCGCAGTCGCCGCCGTACAGCACGGCGCCCTCGGGGCCCTCGCAGGCGACGACCACCGTGGTGTCGTCCCCGAAGCCGTCGCCGTCGGCGTCCACGTACCAGGGCCGGGCGTCGAGGGCGTCGGTGTCCACCACCCCGTCGCAGTTGTTGTCGATGCCGTCGCACACCTCGGCGGAGCCGGGGTTCACCGCGATGGCGTCGTCGTCGCACTCCCGGCACGCGGGCCAGCCGTCGGCGTCGGCGTCGGCGTAGCCGACCGACCCGTCGCAGTTGTAGTCGTTGGGGTCGGTGCAGTCGTTCTCGTCCGCGCTCGGGTTGAACCGCATGTCGCTGTCGTCGCAGTCGCCGGCCGTCGCGACGTGCCCCTCGGGCTGGGCGCAGTCTTCGGTGACCTGCGCGGGATCCCCGAAGCCGTCGGCGTCGGCGTCGGCGTACCAGATCGAGACCGCGAGGCCCTCGTCGACGTTGCGGTTGCAGTCGTTGTCCCGGTGATCGCACACCTCGACCGCGCCCGGGTAGACGGCGGGATCCAGGTCGTTGCAGTCGACGTCTTCGTAGACCCCGTCCCCGTCCTGATCGCGGAGCGGGGGGGCGGTGTCGGTGGTGCCCGGGGTGTCGGTGTCGGTGTCGGTGGGGGAGGACTCGCCGTCCTTGCCGGTGCAGCCGGCGAGAAGGAGGGTGCAAATCCATGCTGCGATC
>JAYVAS010000407.1:0-13424 GCA_043750895.1 Pseudomonadota bacterium | reverse complement strand
GGTCACCGACCCCACCGCAACCAACTACGTCCGCGTCACCGCCTCCCGTCCCTGTGGTTTCCGGTCGGAGTACAAGGCCTTCGGCGACGCCCGCCCCTGGTTCCGGGTGTTCAAACTGCAGGTCACCGGTGGGTGCCTCGCCGAGGGCGACACCGTGGAACTGGTGATCGGTGACACGTCCGCCGGCTCGCCCGGGATGCGCGTCCAGAGCTTCTGCGAGGACGCCTGGGAGCTGCGGGTGATGGTGGACCCCTGCGCCACCGGGCACTTCCAGGAGGTTCCCGGGTCGGTCGCGTTCGCGGTGATCCCCGGCCCCGCCGTGACCTGGCGGGCGGTGCTGCCCGGCCGCCGACCCGACGGGGCCGCGTCCTGGCTGGGCCTCAAGGCCGAAGACGCCGGCGGCAACCCCACCACCGTGGGACTGCGGCGACTCCGGCTCCGGCCGTCCCTTCCCGTGACCGGCCTCCCCGAGGTGGTCGAACCCTGGCCCGGCCGCGCGTTCCGCCTCGAGGGCTGGAGCACGGCTGCCACCCCCGGTCAGGCGCTCCGCGTCCGCGTCGAAGACGCTGACACCGGCGAATGTCTCACGGTCAGCAACCCGATGTTGGTGGGCGTTGGCGCCTCCTGGTGGGGGGATCTGCACGGCCAGTCGGGGGAGACGGTCGGCATCAACACCGCCGACGCGTGGTTCGCGTTCGGGCGGGACCTCTCGTTCCTCGACGCGTGCGCGCACCAGGCCAACTGCTTCCAGATCAACCAGGCCTTCTGGGCAGCGCTCGATGGCGTCAGCGCCGCGTGGAATCAGCCCGGCCGGTACGTCACCCTCCCCGGCTACGAGTGGTCGGGGAACACCGCGGTGGGGGGCGATCGAAACGTCTGGTACCGACGGCAGGGGCGGCCGATTCGCCGCGCCTCGCACGCGCTGTTGCTCGACCACAGCGACGCCGCCTCCGACGCCACCACCGCGCGGTCGTTGTTCGCAACCTTCGACGCCGAGGAGGCACCGGGGGAGGTCGTGGTGGCGGCCCACGTGGGCGGTCGCCACGCCGACCTCGCCTACGCCCACGACAGCCGCTGGGAGCGGGTAGTCGAGGTGCACAGCGCGTGGGGCACCTTTGAGTGGCTCCTCCTCGACGCCCTCGCCCTCGGGCATCGGGTCGGCGTCGTCGCCAACAGCGACGGCCACAAGGGTCGGCCCGGCGCCTCCTGGCCCGGCGCGGCCACTTTCGGCGCGGTCGGCGGTCTCACCGCCTGGACGGCACCCGCGCTCACCCGGGACGACCTCTTCGACGCCCTGCTCGCCCGGCGTACCTGGGCTACGAGCGGCAGTCGTATCGACCTGGACGTCCAGGTCCGTCCCCACGGGGCTACACGCGGCTTCGCCGAGGATCCGCTCGTCACCGCCGATGCGGCCTCTGCACCGGTCGAGTCCCTCGGCCACGGCGCCATCGCCGCGACCGTCGCCCGACGGGCCACCGTGTCCGTCCGCGTGCGCGCCCCGGCCGGCGTGCTGCGCGTCGATGTCCGGCTCGGGGCCGACACTGTATCGACGTATCGTCCCGCGGTTCCCGCCGGTCGCCGGGTCCGCCTGACCTGGGAGGGCGCCGAGTACCGCGGTCGTGGGCGCCAGACGGCCTGGGACGGCACGGCGTCGCTGGACGGCGTCACCGTCACCCGACTCACCCCCTTCGCGGCGTGGAGCCCTGACCATCGCCTGTCGGTGGCGAACACACCGGGCTCCGACCACACCCAGGTCTCCTGGCAGGCCGTGACCACCGGAAATCGCGGCGGCTGGGACCTGTGGTGGGCGCCGGTGCCGGACGAGACGCCGCGCATCGTGGTGAAGACGGGCCCCGCCTCTCTCTCCACCCGTCTCGACCGGCTCTCCCCCGAAGGGCTCGTGGTCGATGCGGGCGGCCTCGGCCGGAAGCTGTCGTTGGTCGCGCTCCCCGACGACCCTCTCCCGGCCGACGTCGACTTTGCGGTGGAGGTCGACCTCCGCGAGGCCGGAGACTCGCCCCTCTGGGTCGCCGTGCACACCGAGGACGGCCATCAGGCGTGGTCGAGCCCCATCTACCTGTTCCCCGAGACCGCTTGATGGACACCATCACCGAACGCCCCTGGCCCCTCGTCGTCAGCGACGGGATCACGCTCGACGCCTCCCTGGTGCGGCCGGCGGGGGCTCCACCAGTTGAGGGGTGGCCCGCGGTGTTGCTGGTCCACGGCCACGGGGAGGACGGCACCAAGGCGAGCACCTTGGACCGGGCACGTCGCCTGGCCGGGCGCGGCCTGCTCGCCGTCTCGCTCACCGTCCGCGGTCAGGGCGCGAGCGAGGGCCTCTCCTTCCATCTCGGCGCCCGCGAGCTGTTCGATCTCCTCGAGGTCATCGACGCGGTGATGGCCCACCCCGACGTGAACGGCGACCGCGTCGCGGTGTGCGGCAGCAGCCAGGGCGGCTGGCACAGTTGGATGGCCGCCTGTTGGCACCCCCGCGTCCGCACCGTCGTCCCCGAGAACATCTTCGTGGACTACGCCGACTTCGCGGTGCCCGACGGCTGTCTCTCGACGTGGTTCTTCACCCGGACGATGCGCCGCCGGGTCATGAGCGCCGGGCTCCAGGACATGGCGCGGGCGTGGGCGATCGCGGGCGAGTGGGAGCGCCTCACCGCCTGGCTGTCACCCATGTCGCCCTCAGTGCATGCGGGTCGGATTCGATGCCCGGTGCTGGTGGTGCACGGCTGGCACGACCTGGGCATGCCCACCAACCGCATCCTGCGCACGCTCGAGCGCCTGGTCCCGCCCTGGCAGCTCGTGGTCGGCGGAGGAGGGCACGACGGTCAGGACGACGCGGCCGCGCTGAACGCCCGTACCCGCGTCGTGGACGACTGGCTCGACCACCACCTCCGCGACCTCGGACCGGCCCCCGCCGCGCGGTGTGTCACCTGGGTGACCCGCCCCGGCTGGACCCACCACACCGCGTCCCACTTCGGCCCCGACGCGTGGACCACGCTGTTTCTGCGTCACGCCGGCACCCTCTCCCCCGTGCCCGCCGCCGCGCCGACCCCGAACCTCAACATCACCCACGTGCCGCGGGACCCGACCTACGACCTGACACATGCGCTGCATCACGACCTCGCGGGCTCGGAGCTCGCCTGGCCGCGGGAGGAGGTCCGCTTCGACGGACCGCCGCTCGACACCGCCATCGAGCTGCGCGGCGCGCCCCGCTTCCGTCTGCACGTCCTCCCCGAGCGCCCCTGGCTCCAGGTCCACGCCGAGCTCTGGGACGTCGCACCGGACGGCGAGGCAACCCGCATCACGCGCGGTCAGCACGGCACCCGGACGGCCACGCCGGGACGGCACCTCACCGTCGAGATCGAGGCCCGCGCCATGGCCTGGCGGGTGGAGCCCGGGCACCGGCTGCGCGTGGTGATCGCGGACCAGGACCCGCAGCACGTCGTCCCCGAGTACCGCCCCTACCGAGCGCGGCTGTTCGTCGACGACCTCCGGCCGTCCCTGGTGGAGCTCCCGGTGGTCGCGTGAGCCCGGCATCGGCCCGCGGTCGCCACACACTCAGGCTACGTTCGGACATCTCCCGTCCTGTCCCCCTCCTCGGCCTCCTCCTCGCCGTCGGCTGCGCCGGCGACAAGGGCGCCCCGTGCGCGCTCGGTCTGACCCTCGGCACCGGCGCCGCGCTCACGGTGGTCCCGTCGAGCCCCTTCACCGCCGTACCCTCGGCGCGGCTGCTCGGCGCAACCCCGGTCCGGATCGACGGCGAGGGCGATGGGCCCTTCACCGTGGTGGTGGCCGGCGCGGGACGGCTCCTGGACGAGACGGGGAGCGAGCTCGACGCCACCAGCACCCTCGACGCGCTGCCGGCCACGCTCTTCCTCGAAGGCGTCGATCCCGGAGAGGGCACCATCACGGTCAGCGCCGCGGACTGCGAATCGGCGTCGGCAGCCTACTCGGTGGTGACCGCCCGCCCGCTGGCCGGGCAGAGCCGCGCCGAAGCGCCGGGCTTCGGGTACGAGAACACCGTGGTGGACGGAGCTCCGGTCGAGATCGCGGTGGACCCGGAACACCGGCCCGACCTGGTCGGACGCACCGCCGCCGCGTACGTCGTGGCCCATCGGTCCGTCGAGCAATGGGGGGCGGACCCGACCCTGACCGCCGCCAGCGGCACCCCACCTGAGGTCGACCTCGCCACCGCGGGGAGCCTCACGGCCGTCTCGGTGTGGAGCGCCGCCGACGGGGACCCCGACGCTTTCGGCGCCAGCTACGACATCGTCCTCGACCTGGACGGTGACGGCGCCTTCTCGCCCGGCGACGCCTACGATCTTGGCGCCGACGGCTCCGGCGGGCTGCACGTCGTGAGCGACCTCGGCGCGGCCGGCCCCCACGCGACCGATACAACCGATGTGTCGGGTGGCGACTGGCTGGGCGAACGGGTGTACTGGCCTGCCGACATCGCCGACCTCGGCCCCGTGCCGCTCGTCGTCATCTCTCACGGGAATGGCCACGAGTACACCTGGTACGACTACCTCGGCGAGCACTTTGCCTCGTGGGGCTACGTCGTGATGTCGCACGAGAACGAGACCCAGCCGGGGATCGACACCGCGTCCCAGACCACCCTCACCAACACCGACTGGCTCCTCGCCAACCTCGACCAGATCGGCGGCGGCGTCCTGGTGGACCGGGTGGACGCGAACCGGATCGCCTGGATCGGGCACAGCCGCGGGGGGGAGGGCGTCGTCCGCGCGTACGCCAAGGTGCACGACGGCGAATACACCCCGACCGGCTGGTCGTTGGCGTCGATCCGGGTGATCACCTCCATCGCGCCCACGGTGTTCTACGAGGTCACCCAGTCGAACCCCTACGACGTCCGCTACCACATCCTCTCCGGATCCTCCGACGGAGACGTGACCGGTGGGCCAGACTTCCCCGAGGTCCAGTACTGGCGCCTCAGCTCGGCTGGGACGGGCACCGTCTCCACCACCTACGTGTACGGGGCCTCCCACGAGGACTTCAACTGCTGTGGGTACGACGACGGCACCGGCCCGGACCAGCTCCAGCGGCCCGACGTGCAGGACATCGCCCGCGGCTGGCTCCTGGCGGTGGTCGCGGACGGCTTCGAGACCACGCCCTACACCCGCGCCGTCCTCACCCACGATCCGGCGCGGCTGCCCGCCACCGCCTTCGAGACCCTGATCGCGAGCACCTGGAACGACCCCGACCGCCTGGTCATCGACGACTTCCAGGCCAACGCCGACGCCGGTCGCGCCTCCTCCGGCGCCTCGGTGTCCATGACGGTCAGCGCCTACGCCGAGGGCCGCCTCGCCGACACCGACGGTCTGCTCGAGTGGACCGGGAAGGAGGCGATGAACGGCATGACCCAGGCGGTCGCCGCCAGCGACAAGGCCGCGGGGGCGGTGTTCGAGTGGGAAGAGCCCGCGACGGTGCGGTACGAGCTGCCGAGCGAGGTGCGGGACTGGTCCGCCTACGGCGTGTTCTCGCTCCGCGCCTGCCAGGGTACGCGGCACCCTCTCACCGTCGCGTGGGAGGACGCGGTGGACCTCGGAGTGACCTTGATCGACGGCGCCGGGGTCAGCGTCACCCGCGCGCTCACGCCCTACGGCGGCGCGCTCACCCCCTACCTCCGAGGGCGCGGGGGCGAGGGCAAGGGATGGTCCAACGCCTACTCCACGCTGCGCATCCCGCTGACGGACTTCACCGCCCTGGGTACGGGTCTCAATCTGAGCGACATCCGCGTGGTGCAGCTGGAGTTCGGCGGCGACGCCCTCACCCCCGCCGGGCGACTCGGCATCGACGACATCGAGGTGACCTGGTGATCCCCCTCCTCCTCGGCTCGGTGGCCTTCGCCGTGACCCCACCCCGCCCCACCCAACCCGTGACCGCCGAGGCCATCCTCTGCGCGCGGCCCGTGACCTTCACCAAGCCGTACCCTTGGCACTACGCCAAGGACGCCCCACCGCTCACGTCCGGCACGGTGTTGCTGATCCAGGGGGACGCCGACCTGCTGCGCCCCCGGAACATCGGTCAGCGGATGCTCTTCGTCGCCGGCAACCCGGTCGAGGTCCTCGCGCGGGCCGGGGGCACGGCGCTCGTCCTCACCAGCGAGGCGCTCCCCGACGCGCCCACGCGGGTCTGGTTCGACATCGACACCCTCCCCGAGCGCGTCGATGGACCGCTGCTTTCGATACTCGGCGTGGGCGCACTCCTCATTGAGCCGCTTGAGATCACGGCGTGGGGCTCGGCGTTGACGGTCGGCGGTCGGAACGAGCTGTTGGCAGCGACCAAGGGGTGGACGAAGGGGTGTGACGGAACCGCGGTCCGCTGATCGTCTACTTCACGCCTCCGAACACCGTCTCTCCTTCCTCCGAGACCCCTCGGAACACCGCCCGACACCCGCGCCGTGCCGCCGCGAGCGCCACCAGCTCGGCCGCTTCGGCGAGTGACACATCGAGCCGAGGCTCACACAACGGCGGTTCGTCCCCCACCGGTGCGTCCAGCATCCAATCGTAGTGGCCGTTGCGCCACACCGCGATCAGCTCGGCGGCGACGGGGTTCCCGTCCACCACCAGCGCGTCCTCCCACGCCCAGTCGCCCGTAGGGGCCATCCAGGTGAGCGCCGCCATACGCGACGCCCAGTCCCGCACGGCGCGGACCCAGCTCGGATGGTCCAGGGGGTGGGGCTCGCCGGTGGGCATGCGCAGGGCGCCGAGGGTCAGCTCGGGGGTGTCTTCGTCGAAGCGGATCGTCAACGACACCTCGCCGTCCCCGTCGCGGACCACGCCAAAGGCGCCACGGTCGAACCCCCACGGGCGCCGCAACCGCCCGCGCATCCGCAGCAGGGCTCCTTCGAGCGCGGCCGCGTCGAAGGCGGGGGGTGGGCCGCCGCCCTCGGCGAGCTCCTCGGTGTCGGGGGGATCGAAGCGTACCCGCGCCCCGCGGACCTCGAAGCGGACCACGAAGCGCCGCAGACCGGGCCGACCGCACGCGCGCACGAGGGCGTCCTGCACGCCACTGGTCTCGATCAGCTTGCTCAGCCGGGCGTGCGCCTCCTCCGCGTCCTCATCACCACGGCACCGGTCGAACCAGCTCATGGCGGCGATCCTACTCCCATCGGCAACGGCGCCGACGGCGAGGTCCAGTCGGGGCCTTCGATGCGGCTGGCATGAAGCACACGGACACCCTCCACCCCGCCGTAGAGGGGGTCTCCGTCGAGCGGAATGCCGATCGACGCGGCGTGGGCGCGGATCTGGTGCATGACCCCCGTCCGCATCTCGGCCTCCCACCAGCCGCCGCCGAGGGCACGAAACCGGGTCCACGCGGGGTACCAACGCCCCCGGTGCTTGGTGCGGCCGGTGGGGCGCGCCAGCACCATCCGGTCGCTGCGGTGCACGTGGTGAGCGATGGGGGTCTCGACGAGCTGGTCCGAACCGATCCCGGAGGAGCGGAACAGGTAGTACTTGCGGAGTCGCCCATCGGCGAACTCGGCCCGGATGGCCGCCAGGTCCCCGATGGCGCGCGCCAGCACCACCAGCCCGGATGTGGCCGTGTCCAACCGATGCGCGATCCCGCCCCCGAAGCCGTCTGGCCAGCCAGCCGCCCGCTCGGGCCACCGCGCCAGCACCGCGCGTAGCAGGCAGTCACCCTCGGCGTCCGCGTGGGGCGGAAACACCGGCAGGCCCGGTGCCTTCCACACGAAAATCCGGCGGGGATCGACGCCGAGGAGCAGGTCGGGGCGGTCGGGAAGCACGCGGTCCACTACTATCTCCGGGTGCACCGCTGGCTCCTCCCGCTTCAGTCCTTCCTGCTCGCCCTCGTGGTCACGTGGCCGGCGGCGGGCAACCTTTCGGACGGGGCGCTCGGGAGCCCCAACGCCGACGGCATCAAACACGTCTGGACGCTGTGGTGGATGCGCCAGGAGCTGCTCCACGGTGACCCCGGGCTGATCACGCGCCTCGTCAACTGGCCAGTCGGGATGGACCTCTGGCCCATCGAGCCGCTGAACGGGCTCTTCGCCCTGCTGATCCCGCTCGATCCGGTGCCCCTCTCCAACGTGCTGGCCATCCTCCACGTCACCCTGCTCGGCCTCGCCGCCGGCTGGCTGGGGCACCTGGTGTCTCGTCGGTGGCAGGGCGCGTTGGTGGCCGGCGCCCTCGCCCAGGCCTGCGCCTTCACCTCCTTCATCCTCGAGGTGGGTGTCGGTGAGTTGCGCCAGTTCTGGCTCCTCCCCCTCGGCCTCGCGCTCGCGGTCCAGGCCCACACGACCCGCCGCATCGGCTGGTTCCTCCTGCTCGGCCTCGAGATGGGCCTCGCGACGACGGCCTGCTTCTACCACGGCTTCTTCCTGGCGATGAGCGTCACCACCTACGTGCTTTGCACCCTCCCCAAGGGCTGGCGGCTGCTGCCGCACTGGATCCTCGCCGCCGTGCTCGCCGCCACGGCGCTGATCCCGGCGCGCACCTTCGCCCGTAGCTACGCCCCCCACGACGGCCCCGACCAGATGACCTTCTCGGACTGGATGGCCGCGACCCGGGTGACGCGTCTCGAGACGTATCAGGACGCCGCGGCCTCCCCCGAGCAGCTGGTGACGCGGCAAGCGGCCCAGACGGTGCCTGTCTCCGGTCAGGTGCGGGCCTACACCGGGGGCCGCTACCTCGGCCTCGTCACCCTCCTCCTCGTCGGCCTGGGCATCGCCGCGGCGCCCCGCAAGGCCCTGCCCTGGGTCCTGATCGCCGTCCCGCCCCTGATCCTCTCGTTCGGCACCGTGCTCTGGCACAACGGCGCGATCGTCGACGTGGGAGGCGGTCGGCTCGTCCTGCCCCTCGCGTGGCTGAACCGGGTGCTCAGCTACTTCGTCGAGCCGATGAACTTCCCGGCGCGATTCCTTGCGATTCCCATGATCAGCTTCGCGGTCATCGGCAGCCTGGCGCCCCGCTGGCGATGGACCCCCCTGCTCGTGCCCCTCGCGGTCCTCGACCTGCTCAGCGGGGACCTCGTGGCGTGGCCGCGCGCCCGGTTCCGGCTTCCCGACGTCACGGGCATCCAGGCCGCGACCGGGACCGGAGCGATCGCCAACCTGACCCCGTTCGTCCGCGGGGGCCCCCCTCCCACCGGTCGTATCGGTGACTCGATCTTCTCCCGGAAGAACCCAGAGGACCGAGCGCGCGCCATCGCCGTCCAGCTCGCCCTCGGATCGCCGATGGAGAGCCTCCCGATCGATCGCATGGAGTTCTGGGCGCCCGAGGGAGAGTTGTTCCTCCAGGGCCTGCCCCTGACCCGGTCACTGAACGGGCCCCCCACCGAAGCAGAGATGCGGGAGAGCCTCTTCCTGCTCCGGGACCTGGGCTACGACCGGATCTTGACCACGCACAAACCCGAGAATCAGGCGGAGGCGTCGATCATTGCCCTGTTCGCGCCGTGGATGGGCGCCCCGATCCGCGGGGGTTCCGCGTCCATCTGGACGGTCCCGACGATCGAGGTCTCGCCCGCGCAAGCGGACGCATGGCGCGCGGCGCAGGCGGAACGGGTGAAGGGCCTGCCGCGCCCGACCGCAGGCGCCCAGTACCCGACTCCCTGATTGGACGACCCGCCCGACCTCCGGGTGCGGTATCCTCCGCACAGACAGGGTCTATTGGATGTTCCTCTTGGTGTCGCTCGCGGCTGCATTCGATTCGGAGCCGCAGTCCGTCGTGTTCGAAGACCTCGTCGACGTGTTCGCGTCGGCCGAGTTTTCCACTGGCTACGTGCCCTCCGGCTCGCCCGTCCAGGTGCAGTTCGCCCTGGAGTCCACGGGCGGCGTGGCGGTTTCCATGGAGGGGGACGCCAATCTGAGCTGGCCCGCCGCGCTGACGCTGCAGTACCTCCCCACTGCAGGCTCGGGCTTGTTGCTCCTCGACGCCTCCATCGATGCGGTGACCTCGATCGCCATCGATCTGTCCGACTGGGGCTACTACGGCACCTTCGAGCTGGATCGCCGCTCCCTCCCGATGGATGCGGACGCCGTGTTCGAGCCCTTCGTGCTGGACGGCGCCGCCGAGCCGACCGTCGAAGTGGTCGACCCGGGCGACTCCACGACCCTCATCGACTACGCCTATGAGATCCTCCCCGGGCTCTCGCTGGTGTTCGACGCCAGCGTGCGGCCCGAGGCGGGCGTGACCTTCACCGGGGTGGGCATCCTGGCCGACGGCGTGGCCATCGAAGCCGAGGAGGCGGCGATCGCGATCCCCTACGAGGTGACCGGCGAGCGCCTCGTGGAGACCGTCTTCGAGGCCGACTGGACCGCCACGCTGGACCTGGTGCTACGGCCCGAGATTCAGGTCTGCGCGGACATCTTCGGGTGCGTGACCGTCGCCGCCTTCGACATCCCCATCACGCTGCTCGACGACGCGTTCCGGCAGGACTTCCCCACCGTCTACCCGGTGTTCCCCCTGCCGGTGCTCGCCCCGGGCCTCGCCACCGCCGACTTCGGTGATCTCGAACTCGGCGCACTACAGAACCTCGACCTCCCGATCGACAACGAGGGGATGCTCTCGCTGACCGGTACCGCGCGTATCGAAGGCTCGGAGGACTTCCGCGTGTACCCGACCACCTTCACCGCGCTCCCCGGCGGCGCCGACGGGCTCGTGGTCACCTTCGCTCCCACGGTGCCGGGCCCGCAGTCGGCCAGCCTGATTCTCTCCTCCAACGATCCGGGCCAACCCGAGGTCACGATTCCGCTCACCGCGAACGGAGTCGAGGGCGACGTCGCCGGCACCGACGAGGTCATCGTGACCAAGCCCCTCGACGGTTGCGGCTGCGCGACCGGTACCAACCCCACCCCCGCCGCGCTGCTCGTCCTGGCGGCCAGCCTGCTCGCGCGTCGGCGGCGGTGATCTTCAGGCCGACCCTTCCCCTCACGCGCGGCGACGCTGCGACGCGTACCGGTCTGTATCACCCCAGGAACGAAGACCAGTTCCGGATCCTGGACGTGTCGCACCCCGTGGTGCGACGGCAACGGCGCGGGTGTCTGTACGTGGTCAGCGACGGGGTGAGCACCACGCCGCGGGGCAGGCAGGCCGCCGAGCTCACCTGCGCCCGGGTCGAGGGCTTCTTCGACCGCTTCGCCAAGCCGCGGATCCAGTCGCTGGTGCAGATCGTCAGCGAGATCGACTGGGAGCTCCGCGAGACCGGGGTCGGCCAGGCCGCATGCACCGTCTCCCTCCTCTGGCTGGCGGCGGGCATGGCGAACGTGGTCCACGTGGGCGACTCCGAGGTCTACCGGGTTCGCCACGGCAAGGCTACGCGCGTCACCCGGATGCACCGGGGCGGGCGGGCGCTGGGCGCGTACGTAGGCATGGGGCCGACCGTCGCCGACGTGATCCAGATCTGGCAGGAGCCCTTGTTCGTGGGCGACCTCTACCTGCTGGTCACCGACGGGGTCACCGCCGTGGTGCCCCCCGACGAGCTCCTGGACGCCTGGTGGGCCCAGGGGGGGAGCGCGGAGCGTGCCGCGCACGCGATCATCGCCGAGGTGGAGCGACGGGGTGGGCACGACGATGCCACCGCGCTGGTGGTGGACGTTCTCGCGTTGGAGGAGAACCCGGCGGACGAGGAGCCCAGCCCCGTCCCCGCCGGCGCGCGTCAAGCGTAAGTCACGAAGGGACTGGATTTCGGCCGTCAGGTGATGTAGAGGGCGCCGCCATGACCCTCCTCCTCCTGCTCGCCGGTTTGACTCGCGCCGAAGACGTCGCCGTGACGTCCAACCTGACCGGGGCGGCGATCCTCCTCAACGGGGTCGACACGGGCGAGGTCACGCCCGCGACGCTCACCGGCGTTCCGCCCGGCCCGATCGTGGTCTCGGTACGCGAGGGCTGCGCGAGCGGCTCGGCGAACGTGAAGGTCGTGGCAGGCCAGCCGGCCAAGGTGAGCTTGTTCGCCATCGAGCAGGGCGGGACCCTGGTGGTCAAGCCGACGCCGGCCGACGCCATCGTGAGCGTGAACGGGAAGAACCTCAAGAGCCCCGGCCAGAAGCTGACGCTCGACTGCGGAGAACACACCGTCCGGGCCGAGCGGGAGGGCTACGCGGTCACGGTCATGACCATCCAGGTCACGGCCGACGACGCGCTCGTCCTGCCGATCGAACTCACCAAGGCGGACCTCGCCAGCCTCGAGCTGTCGGTCCAGCCCCGCACCGCCCTGCTGATGCTGGACGGGAAAGAGGTCGGGACCGACACGGTCACCCTGCCCTCGGTGAAGCCGGGCACGCACACCATCGCCGCCGAATACACCGGCTACCAGTCGATCGAGCAGACGGTGTCCATCGCCTCGGGGGACGACGTCGCCTGGCACTTCGAGCTGGTCCGTACGGCCACCAAGGCCAAGAGCACCGCCACGCAGATCCGCGGCAAGAAGCCCGAAGCCACCGTGGCCGACCTCGACACCGACTCGGGGGACGACGAATCGCTCGAAGACGCCGACGAGGACACGACGGACGACGTCCCCTACTACGCGCGCGATCCCGAAGCGGAGAAGGCCGCCAAGGCCAAGGCCGACGCCGACGCCGACGCCGACGCCGACGCCAAGGCGAAGGCCGACGCACGCCAAGGCGAAGGCCGACGCCGACGCCAAGGCGAAGAAGGCCGCCGAAGAGGAGGCCCGACGCGAGGCCGAGGCCGCGCGCAGCCAGGGAGAGGACGACGAGGACGAGTCCCTCGACGAACTCGAACCGGACGTCCCGTACTACCTCGCGGACGACAAGAAGAAGGAGAAGGAGAAGGCGACCAAGTCCACCTCCAGCGGAGGGGGAAAGGTCGACTCCGACGACTCGGGGAAGCCCAACAAGACCGGGCTTCGGGTGGCGGGCGGCGTGACCACGGGGCTCGGCGTGCTCGGCGGCGTCGGCACCGTCTTCCTCTTCGACCAGGCGAACATCGCGCACGACGCGTGGGCCACCAAGGACGCCGCGGCCAAGGCCTCCGGTGACCAGGAGCTCAAGAAGAAGGCCACCGACTACTACAACGACGTGTTCACCCCCAAGGCGACGATGTTCTACGCCGCGGGCGGGGCCACGGCGGCGCTCCTCGGCACGGGCGTGATCCTCTTCATCGTGGACGCCCCGATGAGCCCGGTCGTCGTCCCCGGGGGGGCGATGTTGACGTGGCACGGTTCCTTCTAGGCTCGATACTTCTCACGGCGTGTCACTCGGGGGCCGCCAACCCCGCGCCTGGTCCGACCCTGCCCGCTCCGACCCCACCGCAGGTGGTCCCCGGCGCGTGCGAAGCATCGGCCCTGGTGTGGGCCGACGGGCGCTTCGTGATCGGGGACAACGAGACGAAGGACCTGCTCTACACCATGACCGACGCTGGCGACCCGGGTGCGCCCATCCCCCTCGGCGCCAAGGTCGACGACGTCGAGGCCCT
>JAYVAS010000406.1:0-14075 GCA_043750895.1 Pseudomonadota bacterium | reverse complement strand
CCGCGACGTGGCGCTCGGCGAAGGCGAGGCTCAGGTGTCCGCCCGGGGCGACGTGGCTGGGCGGGATCTCCGCCCCGTCCCGGTAGAAGTGCAGCTCGGCCCGGAAGTGCGGGCCCTGCATACACCGGACGTAGCAGACGCGGTCCGAGGGGTGGACGAGGTGGGCGACGGTGTAGGAGTCGACGACGTAGTTCACGGAGGTCATGGAAGGCTGCTAATCACCCCGGCCGGCTCGCGAGCCGCGGCGCACGCAGGTACCGGGCGGCCTCTTCGGGGGTGACGAGGTCGGCGGTGAGCAGCTCGCCCAGGGCGTGGTCCATGGTCATGGCGCCGTCGCGGCGGCCGGCCTCCATGATCCCGAGCGCCTGGTGCATCTTGTTGTCCCGCACCATGGCCCGAATCGCCGTGCTCCCCGGCATCACCTCGAAGCACGCGACCCGCCCCGTGCCGTCCTTCCGGATCAGCAAGCGCTGGGACACGACCCCGAGCAGGCTCGCCGCCAGCTGGCTCCGGATCTGCTGTTGTTGGTGCGGCGGGAAGACGTCGACCATGCGGTCGATGGCCTGGACGGCGTCGTTGGTGTGCAGGGTGGCGAGCACGAGGTGGCCGGTCTCGGCGGCGGTCAGGGCCGCGGACACTGTCTCCAGATCCCGCATCTCCCCCACCAGGATCACGTCGGGGTCCTGGCGCAGCACGTACTTGAGCGCTGCCGAGAAGGAGAGGGTGTCGGTGCCGACCTCCCGCTGGTCTACGGTGGCGCGGAGGCTGGGGTGGACGTACTCGATCGGGTCTTCCACCGTGATGATGCGGCAGGCGCGGGTCTGGTTGATCCGGTTGACGAGGCAGGCGAGCGTGGTCGACTTGCCGCTCCCAGTGGGGCCCACCACCAGCAGCAGCCCCTGGGCGCGCTCGACGATGCGCAGCACCGGCTCGGGGATGCGCAGCTCTTCGGCCTCCGGGATGCGTTGGGGGATGCTGCGCAGCGCGGCCGCGAGGCGCCCCGTCCGGTAGTAGGCGTTGACCCGGAAGCGCCGGCCCGTGTCGAGCTGCAGCGCGAAGTCCACCTCTCGTTCGAGCTCGTACGTCTGCCGCTGCCGTGACGACATGATCGAGTACAGGAGCATGCGCACGTCGGCGTCGGTGAGCGGCTCCTCCCCCAAGGGCTGCAGCTCCCCGCCCACGCGGAGGATGGGTGTGCGGCCCACGGCGAGGTGCAGGTCCGAGGCCCCTTCCTCCACCACCCGCTCCAGGAGCGCTTTCATGTCGAGGCGGGTGGAGGCGGTGTCACTGGTGCGCCGCCGGAAGGCATCGCCGCCCGACGTCATGCCTTTGGCCCAGAGCGCGAACTCCTCGGCGTTGGACGCGTGCGCGAGCCCCGTCTCGTAGGTGATCGCCCGCTCGCGCAGCAGGCGCAGCAGCGACTCGTTGAAGGTCACCATCCCGGGGCTGGGGTCCGACCGCATCAGGTCGTGGAGGTCGTCGGTGCGCAGCTCCCGCAACAGCCGCGCCGACGCCGACGAGACGGTGAGGATCTCGGTGGCCAGCACCCGTCCGTCCCCCTCCGCACGCGGCAGCAGCCGCTGGCACAGGATGCCCCGCAGCGCCAGGGAGAGGTCCAGAGCGGCCTGCGCGCGCAGGTGGTCGGGGAAGTACCAGAGGATGCGCTGGAGGGTCTGGGTGGCGTCGATGGTGTGGATCGACGCCAGCACGAGGTGCCCGGTCAGCGCGGCCGAGAGGGCCACCTGCATGGTGTCGGCGTCGCGGAGCTCGCCCACCAGGATGACGTCCGGGCTCTGGCGGACCACCTGGCGCAGGGCGGTCGCGAACGAGGCGGTGTCGGCGCCGATCTCCCGCTGGGTCACCCGACCGCCGAGGTCCGCATGGACGAACTCGATGGGGTCCTCGATGGTCACGATGTGGGCGGGACGCGTGCAGTTGATGTGGTGCACCATCGCCGCCAGCGTGGTGGACTTCCCGGACCCCGTGGCCCCCGCCACCAGGATCAGGCCGCGGGGCTGCTCGGCCATCAGGCGCGCCGCATCGGGCAGGCCGAGGGTCTCGAAGGCGAGGTCGCCGCCGGGCAACGCTCGGATCACCAGCGAGATGCGCCCCTGGCTGCGGGACGCGTTCACCCGGAAACGGCGCTCACCCAGCGTGAGTCCGACGTCCAGGTCGCCGGTGGCCTCGAATCGGGCGCGCGCACGGGGCACGCGGTCGAGGAAGGCCAGCAGCGCCTCCGCCGTCAACGGGGCCTGGCCGAGGGAGGCGATCGCGCCGTCGACCCGGACCGCGGGAGACTTGCCCTCGGTGAGGAACAGGTCGGAGGCGCGGCGTGCCTCCAGACCCTTGACCAGCTCCTCCAACCCGACCACTTCAGCGGGCCCAGATCTTCAGGGTCTGGCCGACGTAGTCGAGCATGCGCCGGCACTCGTCGTAGTCCGGGTGCCGGATGTGCATCCAGCCGTGGCCCATGTAGCCGGCGCCCACCTCCTGGGTCTTCTGGCCGATGGCGGGGAGGTGGAACTCGCCGAGCCACTGGCCGCAGCGCGCGCGCACCTCGTCGAGCCCGGAGTAGCCGACGATCGTGCCGTCCTGGCTGGGCCGGATGGAGATGAGCCCGGCCGAGTACCGCCGGGACGGCTTGGGGTGCGCCTCGCCGAAGGCGAGCGCCTTGGCCCACTCGACGTAGAGGTCCATGTCGTTGGCCCAGCAGTACAGGTCCCAGAACCGAACCCCGGGCGGCCGCGCGCCGATTTCGGAGAAGTACAGCCCCTTGGGCCCGAAGAACCACTCCATGTGCGTGGGCGTGGTGGGGAGCCCCAGCTCCCGGATGACCTTCTTTCCGAAGGCCTTCAGCTCGTTGTAGCCCTCGGCGTCCACCCGGTTGGTGGTGATGATGTAGGGGCTGATCCAACGATTGCGCATCGCGTCCAGCACGTTCGGGTAGTAGTGCGACACCGCGTCGAACACGATCTCGCCGTTGCAGGTGAGGGTGTCGTAGAACCCCTCGTGGCCGCTGACGAACTCCTCGCCGGTGATGAACACCCGGGGGTTGCCGATGCCCATCGCGGGGAGCGCCGCGGCGACCTGCGCCCAGTCGTCGCACTTGTAGGTGTCGTGGGCGCCGGCGCCGTCGCGGGGCTTGAGGATGACGGGGTAGCCGACGTCGTCGCAGAAGGTGCGGGCGTCCTCCTCGGTGGCGATGGTCGCGTTCCTGGCGCAGGGCACGCCCCGCTCGCGGAGGAACTGCTTCATGACGAACTTGTCGCGGCAGAGCAGCACCTGGTCCACCGTGAGGCCGGGGATGCCCGCCGCCTCCCGCACCCGCGCCGTGGTGAGGATGATGGCCTCCACGGTGCACTCCAGCCGGTCCACCCACTCCCGCTTCTGCACCCGGCGGACCGCGTTCAGGAGCAGCCCCTCGTCGGCGAGGTTGGGCACGTGCTCATAGCCGTACAGCCAGCTCTTCAGCTCGGCGTCCAGGTATTCCAGGGGTGCATCGCCGATGCCCGTCACGCGGGCCCCGACGGCGTGAAGGGCGCGGACGAACTCCCGCTGGTTGGCGGGGAAGTGGGGGGCCATGAAGAGCACGTGCATGGGCGACTCCGGGAGGGAGCGTACTACTTCGTTGCGCCCGATGGGGCGCCCGAGGACGACATCGGTGGCGCGCCGGGGGCGAGGAATCGCCGGTGGCATCGGCGGGCTCGCGGTGGCATGGTGTTTGCTCTGATCCCTGCCGGAGGCTCCCCGATGCTGTTCCTGATGGTGTTCCCGGCGATGGCCCTCACGATCGTGGCCCCGTGCCTACCGCTCTCCATCGACGCCAGCGTCCCCACCGCGGGTGCGGTGGATGTCCCGACCGACACCGTGCTGTCGGTGGGCGTGTCCACCTGCGAAGGGGGCGACGGGGTGGTGATGGAGCTTCGCAGCGCTGCGGGGGAGGTGCTCCGGGGGGCCTCCTTCGACGCGCCGGACGCCGCCGCGGTGTACTCCCTCGACCCCGAGGGGCTGGCTCAGAACACCGACTACGTCCTGGTGGCGCGGGGCGAGACCACCGGCGTCGAGATGCAGGCCCCGTTCACCACCGGGGGCGGCGCGGTGTTCGGGCTCAGCGGCGTGCCGGAGATCATCAGCACCGACGCCTACGCGGAGTGGAACCGGGTGGAGCTCTCGGCCGGATACCCGGTGGTCACCGCCACCGACCCGGACGTGCTCTCGATCGCGACCCTGCACGACGGCGACGACGTGGTCGGAGTCGCGCCCATCGCGGTGTCCGGGGAGCAGGTCTGGCTTGGATTCCAGGCGACCCCAGAGGATCGGCCGAAGGAGGTGTGCGTCGTGCCGGGCCAGGTGGACGGACGCGGTACCGAGACGCTGGGGGACGAGGTCTGCCTGAAGGTGACGGGCTGTGCGACCGTCCCGGGTCGGACGCTCGGGGCAGCGGCGGCGTTGGCGGGGTTGCTCCTCGGGCTACGTCGGCGTGGGACCCGTCAGCAGTCCATCACTGGGGCGTAGCGGTCGACCGGCGCCGCCGCCGGAGCAGGCCGGAGAGCGGGACGAGCATGAGGGCCGCCGATCCGGCCGCGCAGCCCGCGCCGGGTGCCGTCTCCTCGGCGTCGTCCGCGCGGTCCAGATCCCAGCCCTCGGCCGCTGAGACCGGGCCCCGCGACGACACCGGGGGAGGGGCGAAGGAAGCTTCGGCCTCGGCCGTGAACCACCGCGCCTCCGGCCAGGTTGCGCCGCCGTCCTCGGTGTACCAGACCCCGGCCCAACCGGCGGTCACCCACTTGCCGTCGTAGGCGTAAATCTCGCGCCACGTGGGGTGATCGACGCTCGGGCGCCCGGGCCGTTCGAAGTACGGCTGCTCGCCCATGAGAACGCTGGTCCACGTGGCACAGCCGTCGGTGCTCGCGTAGGGGCCACCGTAGGACGCGCCGGCGAGCAGGGTGGCGCCGGTGTACCCGTCCACAACCAGGGCTTGCACCTCGGGTTGGGCCGACGTGGCGCTCGGGAGGGCCCCGCACACGCTCCACAGACCTCGGGAGCTGTTGTATGCGTAAACCGTACCCGTGCGCGTGCCGGCGTAGGCGCCGTCTGGGGAAAGGGCGGTCGCGGAGCGGCCCCCAGGTTTGGCCAGGGAGGACCAGGTTCCCGCGGTGGCGTCCCAGACCCACGGGTTCCCGGACGAGTCGATCGCGGACACATCATCGAGGAAGGCGCGGATGCTCACGAAGTTCCCGGATTGGGAAAGCGTGGGTGCGACGGACGGATCCGAGGTCACGTAGATCCCTCCCGACCCGGCGAGCCAAGCCGAGGTCCCGCACGCGATGTCGACCGTGCCGACGGGCCCTACCACCGTGGTGAAGGTCGAGCCGTCGTCGGTGCTGTAGAAGTACCGAGGGGAGGCGAGCGCCAGGACGTCCCCGTTCGACATCATGCACAGGTCGGACGGCGTGGAACCCGCCGGCGGGGACGAGGTGTACCAGTTCGCGCCGGCGTCCCGGCTGTAGTTGAACAGCGTCGCGCGGCTCCGGTACCCGGTTACCCACCAAGGCCCGCTGTCGGACAAGTCATAGGGCACTGCGATGCCATCCACGACGTCATGCGGAGCATGGGCCAAACCAAACGCGACCAAGAACAACATGCGAATTACCCAAGTACGTCTAGATGGTAACCATGGTTCTGGGTCGGGCGCGAGAAATCTTCGGCGCTTTTGAGCGGTGTCACATGCGTTCGTGGGAGATTTTGGAGAGTTGGCAGATAATCGTCGTGGGCTGGGCCCAATGGAGCGCCCCCAGACGGCGGACGCGCGCCCGATCTTCGACGGGCAGCTCACCGACCTCGATGGGCTGCAAGGGTTGACCGAGGTCGGAGAGATCGGCGTCCTGGTGGACGGGCCGTAACCCTTCACGGGCTCGACAGTCTGCGGTCCTTCACCGGGTTGGCGGTCGACTCGCGCGCTCTCGTCGACCTCACCGGGCTCGAATCTCTGGAACAACTCGGCGTGTTCATTCTCGGCGTGGAGTCCTTGGAGTCCTTCCGCGGCCTCGCGGCTCCATTGACTCCCTCACCGACATCTCCGCGCTGGAGGGAATCGAGTACGTGGGCGGGTGTGTGTACTTCGAGGGCACCCCCAACCTGCCCGACGCGGCGATCGACGCCCTCATCGCCGCCATCGGCCACACGCCGCCCCCCTACCTCGGCCCGCCGAACCCGCTCCGGGGCTTCCGGAACACCTCGTCCCACGTCCCCCACTGGCTCACGGCCGGCGCGTAGCCCTTGGCGATGCCACCGATCTTCGGCCCGTTGGTGCCAACGTCGCTGTTCACCGACGACCGCGCGTTGGTCCAGTCCTGCTTCTTGTCGTTGATGTGGGCGTCGAGCCGGCTCCCGTAGGAACCGGCGCGCATCCCGTCGACCAGCGCGCGCGCCGCGACCGTCGTGTTCTTGTTGACGTGCTCGGGGTTGGCGGTCAAGTCGACCGCCGGGTTGCCCTTCCCGCCGTAGGTCTGCCCGTCCTGCTCGTAGCTGAAGCCCTGGTTGTTCATCCGCCCGGACATGGCGGAGTAGTTGGACCGGCCGGTGAGCTGCACGAAGCCGCGACCCTTGAAGTTCTCGCCGTCGGTGGTCCCGGGGCTGTTGCCGAGCTTGTGCCCGTAGGCGCTGTCCCAGTACTTCGTGCCCATCGCCGCGGCGTCGGGGGCCGACAACTGGGCGCCGCTGACGTGGTTGGTCGCGGTGACCTCGCCCGTCTTCTTGTTGGTCTTGAACGGGTTGTGGTCCTCCACCAGCGACTCGCTCCGGGAGTACTTCGGCTTGCCGAAGCGGGACTCGTGCTCGGCGGTGGCGAGCATGTAGGCGACCTGGTTGGGGTCGGTGATCCCCAGCGCGACGGCCTGCTTGAGGATCTCGGGGACGGCACCCTTGGCATAGGCTTGCGAGTCCGCGGGCACCTTGGCCAGCACCTCCCGCTGGATGATCTCGAAGGCGTGCTGGTTGGGCACGCCCGGCGTGGCGACGGTGACCGCGGGGGCGGCTCCCGTCGCGACCGCGCCGGTGCCGACGCCCGCCTGGGCCACCTGCCCGTTGGTGGCGGTGCCGGGGGCGACCACCCCCGGGTTGACCATGCCGCTGGGGGCCGCGGTGTTCGATGCCGGGTCGACCGCGGGTGCGCCGGGCTGCTGGCCGGTGGGCGCGAGCTGGGCGGTGACGTACGCGTCGACCGCCCGGTTGCCGTGGCCGCTCACTTCGGTGGGGACGACGTCCGGTCCGGCGGCGGGGGCGCGCGCCCGGTTGGGCCCCTGTTCGAGCTGAGGACCGCCCTCGGCGTTGCGCCGTTGAAGGGGGGAGTCGTGTCGTTCTTCGACCTCACGCTCGGCCATCCTGACCTCCGTGCCGTAGTGTACGACGACTCGGCCTCCGGTGGTCGAACCGGTTCGACAACCGCCGGGCCATCGGTGAAGTGGCTTCCATGCCCATCCTCCCGCGCACCTCCGACGCCGTCATCGCCGAAACCTCCTTCGCCCACCTGCAGTGGGTGGTGTCCATCGAGAGCCAGTCGGACGAGGCGTCGACGACGATCCCCACGACGGAAGCGCAGGTCCGCTTCGGCGATGCCCTCGCCGCGTTCTACGGCCGATTGGGCGCCCGGGTGGAGCGCGACGCCCACGCCAACGTGCTGGCCTGGTTTCCCGGCCGGGGCGCGCTCGCGGCCGAGCCGCCGGTCGCCCTCGCGATCCACATGGACACTGCGCGGGGGACGAAGGCCGTGCCGGCGCTACACGTGGCCGCGCGCTGGGACGGGAGCCGGGTGCCGTACCCCAAGAACCCGACCATCCAGGTCGACACGGCGCACTACCCGGCGCTCGCCGACTGGGTCGGGCACGACCTCATCCACGGCGACGGGGACTTCCCCTTCGGCCTGGACGACAAGCTCGGGCTCACCCACCTGCTCACCCTGGCGACCCTGCTGGCCGAGCACCCCGACGCGGCCCACCCGCCGCTGGTGTTCGTGGCCCGCCCCGACGAGGAGGTGGGCCGACACGAGGCGGTGGTCGGGCTGGCGAAGGGCTTTGCCGCCCAGGGCGTCGCCTATGGCTACACCATCGACGGCATCCTGCCCTTCGAGATCAACGTCGAGAACTTCAACGCCGCGGGGGCCAGCGTGACCTTCGCCCCGGGTCCGTCGGCCACGATCGCGGGCGAGGGGATGGTGGCCCACATCGGCGGGGTCAACACCCACGGGGCCACGGCGAAGGCGGAAGCGCACCGGGCGGCGCCGCGCCTCGTCGCCGAATGGCGGGCCGCGGTGGCGACGGGCGATGCGCGCTTCGTGCGCTTCGAGTCCGACGCTCTGCGCGATTGCGACGCGGTGGTGCACGTGGTCGTCGCCGCCGGTGCCGAGGCCCGGGTGCGCGCGGCCCTCGCCGCCGTGATGGACCCACACGTGGCGCGCGGGGCGAGCTGGACCCTCGCCAGGAGCCGTCCGGTCGTCGAGGACGGCGCGGTGGAGGTGATGCTGGGCTGGCTCACCCGCTTCTACGCGTCGGCTCCGGGCTTCACCCTCCCCTGCGAGGACAGCGACGGCCGGGATGGCTATTCGCACCCCTACCGGGCCCGCCCCACCGAAGCGGGGCTGCGCCTGGACATCCGCATCCGCGACTTCTCGGCGGAGGGGCTCGAACGCCGGGTCGCCCACGTCCACGACCTCGCCGGCGACCACGCCTTCGACTGGGTGCCCCAGTACGTCAACATGGGCCCGCGGCTGGTCGACCACCCGGCGCTCATCGACATGCCCCGCGCCGCCGCCGAGCGGGTCGGGATCCCGGTGCGGGTGATGCCCATCCGGGGTGGCACGGGCGTGGATCCCTTCCTCGACGAGGGCATCCCCATCGCCAACCTCGGCACCGGCTACTTCGCGCCCGAGTCCGAGAAGGAGCTGACGTCGAAGCAGCTCCTCGTACAACACGCCAAGTGGCTCTTCGTGCTGGTGCAGGGGCTCCGCGCGCCTCCCGGTTGACGCCCGGTGCCCCCGTGGGCATGTTGTAGGCGCTGGTCAACCTGCGCATTCCGCCCGCCGCGCCCGTGAAGAACGGGGCGACGGGTACGGCGGGGGGCCGGCGTCCACCACTTCCGCCCCGGAGACGGGCCAGGAGTCAACCATGATTGCAACAGTAGAGTTCGGCCGTACCGCCTCGGACTACGCGCGCCATCGCGCGGGGTTCCCCCCGTCCTTCTTCGACCGGATGTCCCGATGGGGAGTCGGCACGCCCCGTCAGGCCCTCCTCGACCTGGGGACCGGCACCGGCACCCTCGCCCGCGGTTTCGCGGCGCAGGGCGCGCGGGTGACCGGCCTCGACCCCGACTTGCGGATGCTCGAGCAGGCCAACGCGCTCGCTGCCGCCGCCGGCCTCGACATCCGGTGGATCGCCAGCGGCGCCGAGCGCACCGGCCTTGCCGACGCCAGCTTCGACGTCGTGACCTCCGGCCAGTGCTGGCACTGGTTCGATGGCCCGGTCGTCGCCCGCGAGGTCCACCGCCTGCTCCGGCCCGGCGGGCGCGTCGTCGTCGCCCACTTCGACTGGATCCCGCTCCCCGGCAACGTCGCCGCCCGCACCGAGGCGCTGATCGAAGCCTTCAACCCCGCCTGGCGGATGGGCGGGGGCGACGGCGTGCACGGCGCGTGGCTCCCGATGCTGGGCGCGGCGGGCTTCGTCGGCGTGGAGACGGCGTCCTGGGACCTGATGGTCCCCTACACCCCGGAGGCCTGGCGGGGGCGCATCCGCGCTTCGGCCGGGGTGGGTGCCAGCCTTGCGGCCGACGCGGTCGCCCGCTTCGATGAGGCGCTGGCCTCGCTCCTCGAGGCCGAGTTCCCCGGCCCAGAGGTCGAGGTGCTGCACCGGGTGTGGTTCGTGACCGCGCGACGAGACTGAGCGGCGGCGATATCCGGGGGGCATGAAGGTGCTCTTCTTCTCCCCGGCCTACCCCCCCGAGATGAACGATTTCGCGCGCGGCCTCGCCGAGGTGGGCGCATCGGTGGTGGGCATCGGGGACACCCCCGCGGCCGGACTCCCCGACAAGGTGAAGCGGGCGCTGGTGGACTACATCCAGATGCCGCTGCACGACGCGCGCGCCATCATCGACGCGGTGCGGCAGTCCGGGCACCGCTTCGACCGGGTCGAGTGCCTGTGGGAGCCGTTCGTGGAGCACGCCGCCCAGGTGCGCGCGGCGCTGGGGATCCCAGGCATGTCGGTGGACACCGCCGTCGCGTTCCGTGACAAGGAGATCATGAAAGGGCGGGTCGAGGCCGCCGGGCTGCGCGTGCCCCACCACGCCCGGGCGCGCTCGGCCGACGAGGTGCGCGCTGCCGCGGCGAAGTTCGGCTACCCGCTCATCCTCAAGCCCATCGCCGGCGCCGGCTCGGCCGACACCTTCCGGGTGGACGACGACGCCGCCCTGGAGATCGCGCTCCAGAAGACGCAGCACGTGGCGGAGCTTAGCGTCGAGGAGTTCATCGAAGGCGAGGAGTTCACCTTCGACACCATCTGCATCGAGGGAAAGCCCGTCTGGATCAACGTCGCGCAGTACCACCCGCGCCCCCTCGAGGCGCGCTCCAACGAGTGGATCTCGCCCATCACCTACGTGCTCAAGGACCTCGACCAGCCCAAGCTCCGAGGCGGCATCGAGCTGGGCTACAAGGTGCTCGCGGCCATGGGGATGGGCACCGGCTTCACCCACATGGAGTGGTACCTGAAGCCCAACGGTGAGGTGGTCTTCGGGGAGATCGGCGGGCGCTCCCCCGGTGGCCATCTGGTCGACCAGATGAACTTCTGCGCCGACACCGACCTGTTCCGCGAGTGGGCCCGCGCGGTGTGCTGGCACGACTTCCGGGGATCGAACGAACGGAAGTACAACGTCGCCATCGTGTTCAAGCGCGCGCAGGGCACCGGGCGCATCACCCGGATCGAGGGGCTGGAGCGGTACATGGCCCACTACGGCGAGCACGTGGTCGCGGAGACCCTGCTCCGCCCCGGGAGCCAGCGCCGGAACTGGGTTCAGACCCTGGTGTCCGACGGGTTCATCCTGCTCCGGCACCCTGACCACGACTTCGGCTTGCACATGGCGGAAGCGGTGGGAACCGACATCCAGATGTACGCGGGGGGGTAGTTGGCGCGGAGCGCCGGATGAGGGCCGTCGTTTGGCCCCCTCCGATCAGCTCGGGCAGGGCCAGGCGCCCAGATCGCGGACGTTGTCGGTCTCGTCGCACTCCTCGACCGCGGCATCGTCGTCGACGCGGAAGAAGAGCCCCGAGCCCCAGTCGCGCTTCTCGATGGACAGCGGGCCCACCTCCATCTGCCGCCCGGCGGGGAGCCCGATGAGCGTCTGGTCCAGCAGGGGCGGGCCGCCGTCGGCGGGGACCACGCGGACCCGGAACGCGCCCGCGTCGGCCAGGCCGCTGTTGCCCACCGGGAGCACGATCTGGACGTCGTTGCCCACACACTCCAGCGTGCAGGTCTCGGGCGGGCCGGCGGCGAGGTCGGCCAGCTCGTCGGTGTTTCCGTAGAGGCTGCCGGCGGTGCGGAAGTTGTTGAAGCGGAGCCAGTTGGCCTCGGCGACGGTGGGGATGCTGCCGTCGTCGTTCACGTTGGTGATGGAGTAGGCGTACTGGTTCCAGATGCCGCGCGACGGGCGCCAGGTGCCGTTCTGGTCTCCGATGACGGTGATGCCGTTCCACCCGCCGTAGGCGTAGTTGTTGGAGGCGAGCACGATCTCGGTGGAGCCGTCGTGGTCCACGTCGACGATGAGCGGGTACTCGTAGAGGGTGCCGCTGGCGTGGTCGTCGACCTGGAGCTTCACCGCCCCGGTGGCGCCGTCGTAGACCCAGAGGGTGATCTCGTCGCCGTAGACGACGTCCGCGGCCCCGTCGCCCTCGAAGTCGAAGACCGAGCTGCCGGTCACCTGGGAGCTGTAGTCCTGGACGGGGGCGCTCCACAGGACCGCGCCGTCGGTGTCGAACACCGTGTAGTAGTACGCGCCGGCGACCCCCACCTCGGGGAGGCCGTCGCCGTCGAAGTCGGCCACCGTGGGCGGGCCGCCTCCGCCGCCGGGCACGGTGGCCTGCCAGCGGATCACCCCGTCGACGTCGGTGACGGTGATGGTGCTGTAGCCGTGGACGATCTCGGCGGTGCCGTCGAGGTCGAAGTCGCCCACCGCGGAGGGCCCGTCGGCGGTGCCGTCGGTCCAGCGGACGCTCCCGTCCACGTTGTAGAGGGTGTTACCGGCCACGATCTCCAGGGTGCCGTCGAGGTCGAGGTCGACGGGGAAGGAGAGGTACCACCCGGTGCCGCCGGAGCCGTAGGCGCGCAGGGTGCCGTCGCTCTCCAGGATCTGGCTCCCGAAGACCACCTCGACCGTACCGTCGCCTTCCAGGTCCGCGAGCGCGGGGGCGCCGTAGCCGTAGGGTTGCACGCCGCCGGCCCACTTGGGGGTGCTGTCGGCGTTGACGCACACCACCGCGACCTGGACGCCCGCGGTGCACACCTCGGGAACACCGTCGTGGTCGATGTCGCCGATGGCCGGGCTCCCTGAGGCGTAGAACTCGAAGGGGCCGGCGGTGAGGATCGACCACAGCTCGTAGCCGGAGTCCCCCGAGACCGCGGTGAGGGCGCCGGCCGAGGTGTAGGCGCCGCCCGAGAAGGTGGTGAACACCACGTCGGGGACGTCGTTCTCGTCGATGAAACCGTCGCCGTTGTCGTCGGTCAGGTTGGCCACCGCGGGGGTGGACATGATGTCGTCGAAGCCGGGCTGGTGGGTGTTGGTGTTCCACTGCCACTCCACGACCGGCGCGAAGCCGCCCACGTCGGGCACCACCACGCATCCGTCGTCCCGGCCGATGGAGGCGGTGTCCACCGAGAGCGCGCAGGCGGTATCCGCCGGGGTCGCGACGTCCAGGCCCTTGGACAGTTCGTAGTCCGAACAACCCGCCAGGACGCCGAACAGCGCGGCGGACCGCCAGCTCACCCCTTGCCGTCCAGCTTCTTCAGCGCCATCTGGACGTACTTGTGGATGTTCGGGATCGCCGGGTCCAGCGCCATCGCCCGCTGCAGATCCTGCACCGCCTGCTTGAAGTTCTTGCGGTAGTAGTGGGCGAGGCCGCGCTTGCACTTGGCCATCGCGTGCTGCCCGTCGAGCTCGACCGCCTCGTCGTAGAAGTCGATCGCCCGCTTGTACTCTTTGCGGTTGTAGTAGAGGTCCCCCATGGCGAGGTGGGACTCGGGATCGTTGGGGGAGAGGTCTTCCGCACGTTGGAAGTCCGACATCGCGGAGGAGTAGTCGCCCAGCTCCAGGTGGGTGCGGCCTCGACCGATGTGGGCTTCGACGTTGCCGGGGAGCACGTCCAAGGCGTCCGAGTAGAACTGCACGGCGCGGGCGAGATCCCCGCGGGCGACCGCGTTCTCGGCGTCGGCGAGGGCGCGTTGGACCAGCGCCTGCTCGGCGGCGGCGTCCTTTCGGGGCGCGGGGGCTGGGCGGGCCACCTCTTCCTCGTCGGTGAGGCGCGGCGCGGGCTTCTGCAGGCCGGCGCCCATCTCGAAGGACACCGAGAGGTCATCGCCGTTCGCGCCGTCGAACTCGGGCAGCACCGGGGCGTCTCCCTGGGCGAGGAGCTCCTCGTCGTCGGCGCGGTGGGCGCTGATCGGCAACGCGCTCATGCCGGTGGAGGCGGGCCAGGGGTCGGCCGGCTCCGGCCCCGCCGCGTCGGGCAGTCCGAACTCGCCGGGCTCGAGCTCTTCGAGCTCGCTGATCTCGTTGAAGTCGTCGACGAGGAGCTCGGGCGAGGGGCGCGGCGGGATCGGCTCGCCGGCGCGCTCGCCGGGCACCGGGGCGCCCTTGGGGTAGAGCGCCGCGGTCGACACCTTGGCCACCTGCGTGACCTCGGATGCGTCGTCGTCGACGTAGTCGAGCTCGGAGATGGGCTCGAAGGGGAGCTGGTCGAAGTCAGGCAGCTTCGGGCGTCGGGCGCTGGCTTCGGCGGCCGGGGCAGGCGTGGCCTGCGGACGCAGGATCTCGTCCAGCAG
>JAYVAS010000405.1:0-15217 GCA_043750895.1 Pseudomonadota bacterium | reverse complement strand
GGTCACCGACGCCTTCACCCTTGACCTCCCCGAGCGCGTCAACGTGGGCGCCACCGCCGCGCGGGGCCCGTTCTGGGGCGAGGTCGGCCTCGCGGCAGGTACCTCCACCAAGCCGTCCAACCTCGATCTGGTCCTCCTCACCATCGCCAACCTGGGCGATCCGGACTCGGACCTCACCCGGGTCGTGCGTCAGGATCGGTGGTCGGCGCAGCTCGGGGTCGGCGTCGGTGACCCCACCCGCGTGGCGGCGCGACCGGTGGGGAGCCCCTTCCTCTGGGTCGGCGCTGAGGTGAGGGACGTCCAGCGGACCGAGATCGCGTACGACCCGGAGGGGTACGTGGAGGTCGGCGCCGACGGGGGCGTCGAGGTGGGGCCGGTGATCAAGGCGGGCTTCCTGGTGGGGGTGGGCCCCCACTTCGGCGTCCGCCTCGCGGTGGAAGACCGGCCCCGACCCGATCCCAACCGGGCGTCGGGCGGGTGGGAGCAGGACATCGACTTCGCGCTCGACCTCTCATGGCGTTTCTAGGAGGCAGGATGTGGCTACTCATGGCAGCGGTGCAGGCGTTCGAGCTCGCGGGGGGCCTCGGCTACGCCCAGGTGGTGAACGACCCCTTCTTCACCTCCCGGGGCCTCTCCGCGCGGCTGGAGGCGCGGCCGCTGGACTGGCTCGGCGTGGGGGCGACGGGCGGATGGTACCCCTACGGCGGGATCGACACCTGGTCGCCGCTGTCGAAGAGCCTCTTGAGCGGGTACGCGGTGGCCCCCGACGTGTCGGCGATGAACAGCTCGCTGGGCGGGGTGGTGACCGTCTCCCCCTTCCGCGGGGTCGTCGGGAGCTGGTCCACCCGGGTCGGGCTCTCCGCCGGGATCGGGGCGGTGCACACCTCGGACGACCTGGAGGCCTTCCAGGCCCAGGGGGAGCCCCGGTTCGAGGCCACGCGGGATCAGTTCCACCTGTACGGGAGCATGGGCCTCTTCGGGGAGGTGCGCCGAGGGGCGTGGGGTGGGCGTCTCCGTATGGACCGGATGAGCTACGTGGAGGTCATCGGAACCGAGACCACCGAGGACAAGAACCCCGTCTGGCTCGGGGTCGATCTGGCCTTCTGGCCGCAGGTGAAGACCCGGTGATGGGACTGCTGCTGGCTCTGGTGGGGCGTGCGTGCGCGCTCGACTGGTGGGTGCCGGACGAGCACGCGGCCGCCGACGTGCGGGCTGCGCTCGCGGCGGTGTGGCCGGACGCCGACGTGGACGTCCAGGTCGGCCCCTGGCCCGGGTTCGGGGTGGGATCGGACGAGACCAGCTTGTGGGTGGTCGCGGAAGGTGTCGATCGGGACGAGGCGGCGCCCCTCGACCCGGTGATCCGGGTAGTGCTGGTGCGCGCGTGGATGCGGGTGCCCGCGCGTCGCTGGTCGGCGACGCCGGTGCCGGCCCCGCCGCGCCCCGCGGTGGCCGCCCGCGACGGCTGGACCGCGTCGGTCGGGGTGTTGGGCGGGCCGGGATTCGGGGTGTCGGGTGGCGCGCCGCCGGTGGCGCTGGCGGTCTTCGGCGGCGGGGCCTGGCGGCAATTGGTGCTGGGGGCGACCCTCGACGCGGGCGTGGGCGGCCTCGTGACCGGCGCCTCGACCCAGCAGCCGCTCGCCCACCAGCGGTTCGGGGGGGTGGCGTGGATCGGGGTCCGCGCCCCCTTGTGGGGGGGGGATCTGGAGGTGTCGGCCGGTGCGGGTGCGCGGGCGTGGACCCTGGCCGACGGCCTGACGGGCGGGGACACGGGGTCCCGCGTGGTGGTGGGGTTGGCGGAGCGCCTGGTGTGGTGGCGGGCGCTCGACGACGGGTGGGGCTTCGGCATCGGTCTACGCGCGGATCTCGACGATCCGGCCGATGCCGGCAAGAATCTCGACATGTACACCCCCGGCGGCGCCTCCGGTCACGTTCCCTCGTCCTACGTGGCGGTGGAAGTGGGCCTTCGCCGGCGCTGGGTGTCCGAGTGACGCCCGGCGAGCTCAGCGCGCTCCGGCGCGGCGATGCCGTCGCCGTCGACGCGTTCTACCGGGACCACGCCCGCCTCGTCCTGGGCTGGGTGATTCGGCTGGGAGGCCCGCGGCTCGACGCCGAGGACGTCGCCCACGAGGTGTTCGAGACCGCGTTGCGACGCCTCGGCGACTACCGGGGGGACGCGTCGCCGGCGACCTGGCTCTACGCGATCACCCGGCGCATCGTCGCCAACGCCAGGCGTAAGGTCTGGGTGAAGCGCGTGTTCGGCCTCGACACCGGGCCCGAGCCGAGCGCGCCCGCCGTCGCCGACCAGCACGGGGTGCGGCGCGAGGTCCAGACCGTGCTCGAAGCGCTCTCCGTGCAGCACCGGGAGGTGCTCGTGCTGCTGCTGATGGAGGAGCGACCGGCGGCCGAGGTCGCGGAGATGCTCGGGGTGCCGGTGGGGACGGTGTACAGCCGGGCCCACCACGCCCGTCGCCTGTTCGCGGAGGCCTTCGCCGCCTCCGACCTCGCCGGGGCGCCCCGAGACAACGTCGTGCAGCTCGGGAGGGGACCGTGAAGGACCTCCGCGTCGCGACCGAGCCGACCCCGGGCGAGGTTGCCCGGCTTGGGCCTCCGCTACCGGTGGACGCGGCGTGGACCGCCGCCACCGCGCCGACAGAGGACGAGGTGGGACGCATGCGCCCCCGGCGCGCAGCCCCCCGCGCGGTCGCGTGGGTGGCGCTGGTCCCGGTGGTGGCGCTCGCGGCCGCGATCCTCGGCACCTTGTCCGTGTCGCCGCCGCCGGTCGCGCTGCCGGTGCCCGAGGGGCAGGTCCTCGACGTCGTCGACGTGCAGCAGCTCGACGCGACCTGGTCGGTGGCCGGCAAGGCCCGGATCCGGGTCATGCGGGTCGCGGCCGGGGGCCTGGACGTCGAGGTCGATCGCGGCACGCTGTCGTTCTTCTCGACGGGCGTGCGGTCGCCGTTGTTGGTCCGAACCGCCACCACCACGCTCACGTCCGAGGACGGGCGCTTCGAACTCGAGGTGCGCCCCGACCGTGCCCTGCTGGAGGTCCTGGCCGGGGTGGTCTCCATCCGCGCGCCCGAGGAGCGCGTCCTGTCTGCGGGCGGACGCTGGGGTTGGCCCCCGCCGTTCACGACCGAGGCCCGCGCGGCCGTCCCATCCGCGTTCCAAGCGCCTGCAGGTCGCGCCGCGGCACGCACCCCACCCACCGCCGTCGCTGCACCCCCGCCGCCCGACCCGGCCGCGGTGGCAGCCGAGCTGCTCGCACGTCGGGACCGCGGCGACAGCGCCGCCGCCATGGCCCCGCTCGTCGATGCGTGGCTCTCGACGTACGCGGGCAGTCCCCTCGCACCCGAGATGCGGTGGCTGGGGCTCGAGCTCGCGGTGGACACCACGGCGCCGACCCTCGCGCTGGGGGTGATCGACGCGTGGACCACCGCCCACCGCGACGACGTGCGCCGGATGGACGCGTGGTGGCTGCGCGCCGAGGTCGCCGAGACCCGGCTGCACGACTGCACCGAGGCCAGCGTCGCCTACCGTTGGATCATCGACCACGGGCCGATTCAGGACGCGGCCGAGGCGCGTCGTCGGCTCGCCGCGTGCGCCCCGGCTCCCCCTGACTAGAGCGCCACCCGCCGCAGCAGCTCGGGGTTCTCGAGCACCTGCCCGGCGCCCAGCGCGACGCAGCGGAGCGGGTCGTCCGCCACCAGCACCGGCAGGCCCGTGGCGTCGCGGAGCACTTCGTCGAGCATGAGGAGCTTGGCGCCGCCCCCGGCGAGGACGATGCCCTGGTCGATGATGTCCGCCGAGAGCTCGGGCTGGGTGGTCTCGAGCGTGATCCGGATGGTCTCGATGATCTGCGAGACGCAGTCCTGGAGGGCCTCGGCGGCGTCGTCGGTGGTGAACTCGAACTGCCGCGGCACGCCGGACGAGAGGTCCCGCCCCTTCACGTGGATGGAGCGCACCGGCGTGACCGGCGCCGCCACGCCCACCGCGAGCTTGATGTCCTCGGCGGTGCGCTCGCCGATGAGGCAGTTGAACTTCCGCTTGATGAGCGCGGCGATGGCTTCGTCCATCTGGTCGCCGGCGACGCGGAGCGACTGGCTGTGGGCGATGCCGCCCAGGCTGATGACCGCGACCTCGGTGGTGCCCCCACCGATGTCCACGATCATCGACCCGATGGGGTCGCTGATCGGGAGGCCGGCGCCGATCGCGGCGGCCATCGGCTCCGGGACGAGGAACACCTCGCGGGCGCCCGCGGATCGCGCGGACTCCTGCACGGCGCGCTTCTCGACCTCGGTGATGCCGAAGGGGATGCACACCACCATGCGCGGGTGGACGAGCAGCCGCTTGCCCAGCGCCGCCTGGATGAAGTGACGGAGCATCTGCTCGGTGATCGCGAAGTCGGCGATGACGCCGTCCTTCAGGGGGCGGACCGCCACGATGTGGCCGGGGGTGCGGCCCACCATGCGCTTGGCCTCGGCGCCCACTGCGAGCACGCGGCCGTGGACGCCCCCGGTGCCCTTGATGACCGCCACGACGCTGGGTTCGTCGACCACGATCCCCCGGCCGGTCGCGTACACGAGCGTGTTTGCGGTGCCGAGATCGATCGCGATGTCGTTGGAGAAGAACCCTAGAGCCTGGTCGAGCACAAATTGGTCCGGACGTGGGGGGTACTTATTCCTTCTTCTCGATCACTGCCGGGCGCTCGTACTGGTCCTTCGTGACCACCGGCTTGCCGAGGAACTCCCCGAGCTTGATCGCGGGGACGTCCAGGGGCTCGTCGCCCTGCTGGTAGACGTGGCGATCACCGCGCGTGGTCAGGATCGCGATCTCGAACGGCCGCGGACGGGCGTTCATCACGTACTCGACCGCGGACACGTCCCGGAACGCGACGGTGTCGGACTCGGTGTGGTCCGCGTACTTGGTCACGAACACGATCTGTTCGGTCTCTTTGTTGACCGAGATCTTGAACGTCCGGCTCTGCCCGTGGATGTAGCTGAACGCCATGGCGGCCACGATCGCCGTCGACGCCGCCAGCACGAGCAGCGTGAACCATGGCGACTTTTTCTTGGCGACCACCATGTTGAAATCGTGAAAGCAGTGCTTGCACAAGTTCGCAACAGACGGGACTTCGGCGCCGCAGTTGGGGCAGACCTTCGTGGACACGGCGACTCCTCGGATACCGACGGACGTGGGCGTCCGCGACTGGCCTATTTAGAAAATGGCGGCGGTGGTGTCAAGCGGCTCCACCAAACCTTTGCTGCTGGCGCCTCGCGCTTAGCATCTGGCGATGTCCGGCTTCCCCTTCTCCGCTCGCCTCGTCGCGCTCCCCCTCTGGGGTCTGCTCGCCCTTCGGGAAGGCACCTACGGGCGCGGCGGGCCCGTGCTGCACGCGCGGATTGGTAGCCGTGTATCCATGCCAACGCCGGATCTTCTCCGGCAGGTGGCGCTCGCCCCCGACATCCGCGGGCTGCATCTCGTCATCGAGCACGTGGGCGGGGGCTGGGCGTCGCTGCGGGCCATCCGCGACGCCCTCGGGCGCATCAAGGACGCCGGAAAGCCGGTGTACATCGAGCTGGAGTCGTGTGGGAACGCCGAGCTCTACCTCTCCAGCGTGGCCAGCCGGGTCTGGTTGCGTCCCATGGGCGAGGTGGGCGCGCTCGGCATCGCCGCGACGATGCGCTTCGCGGGGGACGCGTTGGCGCGTTTCGGGCTCCAGTTCGACGTCGAAGCCGCGGGGGCCTACAAGGCGGCCGGCGAGATGTTCACCCGGGCCTGGGCCTCGGGTGAGAACCGCGAGGCGACGACGGCCCTCGTGGACGGCCTCCAGCAGGAGCTGATCGCCCGCGTGGCCGAGGGGAGGAAGCTCACGGAGGCGGCGGTGGCTTCCGCGCTCGCCGACGGTCCGCTCTCCGCGGCGGACGCCCAGGCCCGCGGGCTCGTCGACGCGATCGCCTATCCGGACGAGGTCCACGCCGCGCTCGAGCAGGTGTTCGGAGAGGGCCATCTGGTCCGGGGCCTTCACCACTGGCTCAAGCGGCGCGTGGCGCGGCAGCGGGTCGCCCAGTGGATGGAAGGGCGGAGGCAGGTGGTCGTGGTCCACCTCGAGGGCCCGATCGTGGACGGAGAGGGGACGCCGGGGGCGGTGGTGGTCGCGGCGGAGCCGGCGTGTCGGATGGTCGACGCCCTGTGGGAAGACGACGACGTCGCCGGGGTGGTGCTCGCGGTGCAGTCTCCCGGCGGCAGCGCCCTGGCGAGCGACCGCATCTGGCGCTCCGTGGTCCGCCTCGGCGAAAAGAAGCCGGTGGTGGCCGTGTTTCGCGACGTCGCGGCGAGCGGGGGCTATTACCTGGCGGCGCCGGCGCGGGAGATCTTCGTCGAGCCCAACACCATCACCGGCTCGATCGGCGTGGTGGGCGGGAAGCTGGTGATCCGGGACGCGCTGGCGCGCCTCGGGGTGCACAGCGAGACCGTCGGCGGTCCCGATGCGGGAATGTACGCGCCGGACGCCCCGTTCACCCCCCGACAACGGGCGGGCTTCCGGCGGAGCCTCGAGCGCTTCTACCGAGGCTTCGTGGAGCGGGTGGCGGCGGGCCGGAAGCGCCCCTACGACGACGTCGAGCCCCTCGCGCGCGGGCGGGTCTGGACGGGGGCGCAGGCGGTGGCGAATGGGCTCGCCGACCGTTTCGGCGGCGTGCACGACGGGGTGGCGCGGGTCCGCGAGCTGGCCGGAGAGGCCAACCTGGCCCGCGTGGACCTGCGCGTCGCGCCGCGCAGCGGCCGCATCGCCCGGCTGGTGCGGGGGTGGATCGGCGCCGCCCTGCCGCTCCACCTGGTCGAACGCCTCATGCTCTCGCCGCTCACGCTGTTCCTGCTCGGCGGCGCGCGCGGGCCGCTCGCCGTCTGGCCCTACGAGATCGACGTCCACGACTGAGGCCGTGGTCACCCGCCCCAGACGCGCCGGTACTCCACGAGGTACCCCAACACCCTGCGCACGTACTTGCGCGTCTCCGCGTAGGAGATGTCCTCGGACCACCGATCCGCCTCGACGCCCGCCGGGGTGAGGTCGAGCCAGCGCTGTACGGCGTCCCCACCGCCGTTGTACCCGGCGATCACCAGCGGGAGGCCCGGGGTGACGGGGCTCGCGGCGAAGCGCCGCTGAAGCTCGCCCAGCTCCGTCGTGCCCAACCGCGCGTTGATCCCGGCCCGGTAGAGGTCGTCCGACACGAAGCCCGGAATGCGGCTCGCGGCGAGCGGGGCCGCGAGCAGCGGCATGAGCTGCATGAGCCCGCGGGCGCCTGCGGGCGACGTCACCGAGGGGTCGAGCCCGCTCTCGGCGTTCATGATGGCGAACGGAAGCAGCGGGTCGAGGCCGTAGCTGGCCGCCACCTGCCCCACCACACCGCCGTGGGGGCGGGGCCAGCACGCGGCAGCGGCGGCGGGGACGCGGCTGACCCGGCTGCACGCGAGCTTCTGGGCGGTCTGGTAGAGCTCCGCGTCGACGTAGAGGCTGGCCAGCGCGACCGCGGCGGTGTCGTCGGTGGCGAGCGCCGAGGTGCCGGTGAGCAGCGGCCGTGCCAGGGAGGGGAAGCCGGCGTCGAGGAGCGCCCGGGCGGTGGTGATCGCGGGGTTGGCCGCGAGTGCGGCCGGGAGGGGCGGCGGCGCGGGCATGGACCGGGCCGGGGCGGCGATGCCGAGCCGTTGCTGCGCGAAGTAGGCGTAGGAGGTCTTGGGGTAGCGCTTCGCCATCGCGGCCAGCGCGGCGTCGTCGCCGTTCATCCGCGCGGTCCAGTAGGCGGCCGGAGCGGCGAACTCTCCGCCGCCGGCCGCGATGGGCGCCATCGCCGCGCGCGCCCCGGGCAGATCGCCCAGCTTGTACAGGCTCCATGCGCGGAGCCAGCGGGCCTCCGCGGCGAACTTCCCGGACGGCCGAGCGGCGACGTAGCGGTCGAAGCCGCCGATCGCCTCCTTCAGCCGGCCGGCGTCGTAGTCCATGTAGCCGGGCTTCCAACTGGCTTCGTCGGCTTCCTTGGCCTCCGGCCACCGCGCGATCAGGGCGGTGTAGAGCCCCGCGGCGGCGGCGTAGTCGCCGGCGCGCGCGGTGGAGAGGGCGTGTCGGAACGCGAGGCGGGCGTTCAGGGTCGGCGCCCCCACGGCGAGGTAGCCGTCACGTGCCCGCGGGTAGATGTGGGCGTCGAACAGCGCCTCGGCGATCTCGAGCCGTTCGGTGTCGGTCACCGGGGGGATGACGGCGTGCACCGTATCGAAGAGGGGGATGGCGAGCGGGGCCTGCGAGAGGGTGACCAGGCGACGGGCCCGGGCCAGCATCGCGGCGCGGGTGGCGGCATCGTTGACGTCGGTCACCGGGTGCCCGAGGGCGTCGAGGCGCTCGGCGGCGCTCTCGGCCTCGGCGCTGGTGGGGTAGCGCGCCCACAGCTCGCGGAGGGCGGGCGCCGGGTCGCCCCGGTTCGCTTCGAGCGCGCGGGCCTGGAGGAGCCGGACCTCGGCCGAGGGCGGCAGGGTGGCCAGCAACGCGCTTGCCTCGGACACCTTGCCGGCGCCGAGCCGCGCGCGGGCGCGGAGCAGGTCGTCGTCGCTGCCCGGCACCTGGACCCCCTCGACGAGGCTGAGCGCGCCGGCCGCGTCGCCGGTGTCCAGGCGGGCGCGCACGCGGATCAGGGCGGCGTACGGAGCGAGCGGTCCGGTCACGCCCGCGAGGATGGGATCGGCGTCGTCGTCCCGGTCCATCCGCTCCAGGCAGTAGCCGAGGCCCAGTCGTTCGCCGGGGGTCGCGGTGGTGGGGAGGGCGGTGGCGACGGCCGTGCAGTCGCCGGTGGCGAGGGACTCGGCCCACGGAGGGGGTGCGGCGATGGCGTAGGCGACGAGGAGGAACATCCGGCCTCTTGACACCGCAAGTCTTATCCGGCGTCCCTTCCGGCTGGCAGGCTGCGGCCCTAGAAGCTGGTGCCGACCCCTAGATAGAACCCGTTCGGACTACCGATCGGGATCCCGTCCTGGGTCAGGCCGAAGGCGTAGCCACCGCGAAGGTAGGAACCGTTGCCGTACCCCCAGATGGTGTAGAGACGCAGCTCTGCACCCACGCCGAGCAGCGTCTGGTCGAGCCCGGCCCCGGCCGCGTCGTCGAAGGCGTTGCCGGCGTCGACGAGCACCGCGCCGCTGACGTGCTTCACGAAGAGCGGGAAGGTGCCCACGCCGCGATCGACGTACCAGATGGGAAAGCGGTACTCGCCCGAGGCCTGCCAGAACCACTCGCCCGAGTCGGACGCCGGGTAATAGCCCCGGAGCATCCGCCACTCGGAGGGCACCACGGTGATGCCGTTCTCCGAGAAGCTGCCGCCCAGCCGGTAGGTTCCGTATGCGAAACGGTCGCCCACGGTGGCGCCGGCGGCGAGCTTCCACGCGAAGGCGTGGTTCGCGAGCCAGGGAGCGGTCCGGTACTCGCGCCACTCGCCGGTGAGCTGGAGCTGGTTGAAGGCCACGGGGGCGTTCTGATCATCGAAGGTGGTGGACCCGAGCCACCAGGGGGTGAGCTCGATCGAGGCGGCGAGGGTGCGGGTCCGCTCGGGGCTGATCGAGAGGGCGTAGCTGCTGCCCTTGGACCAGGACCAGCCGGCGCCGACGCTGGAGAACAGACCCCGGGTGGGGAGGGCCGCGATGTACGCGTCCGCCGGCAGGGGGTCGAGCGGGCTGCGGCTCTGGACCGAGTAGTAGGCGGTGACGCCGCTGCGCTCGTTCAACGGGTAGTAGCCCGAGGCGGACCCGCGGAGCCGGTGGTCCCAGTACCGACTCAGCGTGGTCTCGATCCCCGGCACATAGGCGCCGCCCCCTTCGGGCTCGGCTGTCTGCCGGTAGACGTCCCCATAGGGGGAGACCGAGCTGGAGAAGGAGAGCCCGAACACCGGCCGCCAGCGGTTGATGGTGACGGACGCGCCCCCGCCGACGAACCGGGCGTCGGTCCGGTAGCTGAGGTAGGCGGAGTAGCCGAGGAAGCCGAGCACGTCTCGGCCGCCGGTGGCCGCGGCGCCGAAGAGGCCGTAGCTCTCGCCGGTGCTGGTCAGATAGAGGCTCGGCAGCCAGAACCGGGGCGGGAGCAGCGTCGGGACGGGGTTGTAGGGCCGGAGCGTCGCGGCGGTGTCGGCCGCGAGCGGCGCGACGGGAGCTGGCGCGACGGGAGCCGGCGCGACCGGCAGGCTGGGAGCCGGGGTGGGTTCCGCGGCCGCCCACGGGTCCGGCGTGGCGTCGGCGGTGGGGGCGGAGGGTGCGGACGCGGCCGAGGCGGCCGATGGGGGCGAGGACCAGGGGTCTGCGGCCGGCGGGGTCCCTCCCGGAAGCGACGGCGCGGTAGACCAGGGGTCGGCTCCGCTCCACGGTCCGACCGAGGCCGTCGACTGCGGGGCGCCGCCGCCGAACCAGGGATCGGCGGCGATGGGGGCCGACCAGGGATCGTCGACAGGAGTGGCGACGGCACCGGTGGACCACGGGTCGGGGTCCGGGGCCGCGGGCGCCCACGGGTCGATCGCGGCAGTGGGGGCGGCGACGGGGACGCCCCACGGGTCGGAGACGGCGGCCGGGCCGCCGGTGGCCCAGGGATCCGGCTCGACGACGGCCGTCGGGGCGACCGTCGTGGCCGCGGCTGCTCCCCAGGGGTCCTCGGCGCCTTCCGCCTCCGCGAGGATGGTCGGGGCCGCCAGCCACGGGCTCACCTCGGCGTCGGCCGTGGGCGCCACGGCCCACGGTGCGCCAACGACGGCGTCGGAGGCGGAGTCGGTCGCCCAGGGAGAGCCGGCCAGGTCGACTTCGGGCGGCGGCGGCTCGGTGTTGGGGTGCAGCGCGCCATCCACCCCCGCCCAGCGCGGGAGGTAGCCGGCGTCGATCCACCTGGCGGGGTCCACGTCGACCAGCGCGACCTGGGCCCCGGCGGTGGTGAAGATCTGGACCGCGAGCGCGCGCCCGTCGGGGTGGGCGGCCGCGCCGAAGGCCCCGGTGAGCACGTTGGTGACCTGCCACAGGTGCTCGGTGTCACGCTCGATCGCGTAGATGTTGGGCACACCGGAGCGGTCGCTGGTGAAGTACAGGTACCGGCCATCGGCGGACCAGGACGGCTCCCGGTCGATCGCGGTGTCCCACGTCACCCGGCGGAACGGCCGCCCGTCGGCGGTGTAGATCCACAGGTCGCGGTGGCTGTCCTTCCAGACGCTGACCGCGATCCACTTCCCGTCCGGGCTGTAGGTGGGCTCGCCGTACTGGGTGTGGTCGGTGCCGGAGGTGAGGGGGGTGAGCCGTTGGTCCACCGTGAGGACCGCGAGCTGGTTGTTCTGGAGGGCGTTGGTGACGACCACCATCTGCGACCCGTCCGGCGAGAAGTCGGGCTCCCGCGCCCGCGCTCCGCTGGTGAGGGTCTTGATCGCGTCCTTGTCGAGGTCGTAGAGGTAGACGTCGTCCCAGACGTTGTAGAGCTTGACGCTGTGGGACTGCGACCAGATGAGGGCCCGACCGTCGGCGCGCCAGGTGAGCTGGCTGGCGCCCTTGTCCTTGACGAGGACCTCGCTCTCGGGCTTGCCTTCCTCCAGCACCCGGATTGAGGTGCCCGATGTGGGATCCGAGCAGGCGAAGGCCAACTTCTTCCCGTCCGGGCTCCAGGACGGCTGGCCGCAGCCGTTGTCCTCCGGGCTGACCACCCGGTAGGGCGTGAGGCCGTTGGCGGTGATCTCGGCCGCCTGGGCGGTGTAGCGGCGATGGAGCTCGGCGCGCCAATCCCGGTACAGGGCCACGAAGCTCTTCCCGAAGCTCTTCTTCGCCGGGAGGAAGTAGGGGATGGAGCGCCCGTAGCGGTGGACGTAGTCGGTCCAGGCCTGCGGAGACGAGTTGTCCGCGATGTACTGGATGAAGTCCTGCCCGAACAGGTAGCGCAGGTTCCCGGCGGGGGGGAGCGACTGGTAGCCGTCCATGTTGCCGAGGGGCGGGAACTTGCCGTCCAGCACCGCCGCCCGTTTGACCATGTCCACCGACGCTGCCCGCCCGCGGCCGGCGACGGTGTGCTTCGTCTCCTGGAAGGTGGCGTAGCCCTCGATGATCCAGCCCGGCGAGACCTGGTGGGGGGAGATGATGCGCCCCATCACCTGCCGCACCACCCACGGAAGGCCCTCGACCGTGTCCATGTGGAGGATGTGGGTCAGCTCGTGGGTGATGATCGCTTCGTTCCAGTCCCGGTAGAGGCCGAGCGAGCTGGACGCCTCGGGTGCGGTGACGAAGATGACGATGGCGTTGACGGGGACGATGCTGGCGTAGCCGTTGGCATCGTCGGTGTAGTCGACGAGGACGATCTCCACCTTGCGGCGGCTCTCGTGGCGGATCTCGGTGGTGAGCTTGGCCCAGGCCACCTCGGCATCCACGGCCATCTCACGGGCGAGCTGCTCTTCACCATCGTGAAAGGTGATGGTGAAGTGGTCCGTCTCGAGCGTCCGCCACTTCAGGTCCGGATCGTAGTTCGCCGCGAACGCCGCAGGAGAAAGAAGCAGCCCGATTGACAGCAGGAGGTTCCGCACCGTGGCGGGCTAACGCACGCGGTGTTCGGAGGGAAGCCGTCCAGCGCGGATGGATCGGGGCGCCCGAGGGCTTCCCGGCCGGTCACGCACGGGGGCGGGCGCGAGGCCCCGTCCCCCGTTTCGCGTTAGGCGCGTGCGGTCCATGACGCGCTTCTCGAACGAGTTCCTGGTTGGCCTGCTCGCCATCGTCGTGGTCGGGCTCGCGGCGTGGGCGATGATTCGCACCGACGACCGCCCCGACGGCCTGGCCGGGACGTGGACGGCCTACGTGTCCTTTCCGTCGGCCGAGGGCGTCTACCCCGACACGCCGGTGCGCATCGCCGGGGTCACCATCGGCGGCGTGGACGCGGTGGTGCTCGACGGCGGGCAGGCGCGGCTCACGCTCATGTTGCAGTCCAACGTGAAGCTGTCGGTGGACAGCTTCGCCGAGATCGGCAGTGAGGGCATGCTCGGGGACAAGTTCATCCGGGTCACCCCCGGGAACGACCCGTCCTATCTGCTCGACGGCGCCACGATGAAGGCCACGCCCCCGGGCGCGGACATCGAGGGCCTCACCAAGAAGATGGGGCTGATCGCCGACGACGTGGCCGCGATCACCGGCACGATGCGCGACATGACCGAGGACCCGGTCGCACGGGCCCAGCTCTCCGAGACCATGGAGAACGTGAAGCTGCTCTCGATCGAGCTGCGGGACATGGCCGCCGCCAACCGGGGTGATCTCGACGCCATGGCCCAGAACCTGCGGGCGACCAGCGAGGCCCTCAGGGCCATCGTGGAGCGGTCGGGTGGCCGCGTGGACGACGAGCTCGCCACGGTGAAAGAAGCGACCGAGTCGATGGAGCGCGCGGTCAAGAACCTCGAAGAGATCACGCGGAAGGTGAACGACGGCGAGGGGACGATGGGCAAGCTCATCAACGACCCCGCCACGGTCGACTCCCTCAACGACACGCTCAACGAGGTCAACGCGACGGTGAAGGAGGTGAGCAGCCTGGTCAACGGCATCACCGGCCTTCAGACCGACCTCTACTACCGGGGGAACTACTTCTTCGGGAGTGACCCCACCCGCGGGGATCTCGCGCTCAACCCGGTGGCCGGGGGAACCCGCAACACGCTGGGTATCAAGGTCGCGTTCAAGCCTGACTATTTCTACCTGGTCGAGTTGGTGAGCGCGCCCCAGGGGCTGATCACCTACGAGGACCACGCGCTGCCGGAGCTCGGGACGGCGTACCGCGAGTACACCGTGACGCCGAGCTACCGGGTGTCCTTCCAGTTCGCCAAGCGGTGGGGCCCGGCCGTGTTCAGGTTCGGCATGAAGGAGTCCAGCGGCGGCGTCGGCGTCGATGCCTATCTCTTCAAGAATCGCTTGATGTTTTCGGCCGATGTGTTTGATTTTCTTTATGGTTCCTACCCCATCATGGACGGCACGCCGAACGTCGAGCTCGCGGCCCGCGCCTACCCCTGGCGCAACGTGTACCTGGAGGGGGGCGCGAACAACCTGCTGCTCGGCGCGAAATACGGCTTCTTCACCGGGTTCGTGGGGGGTGGTTTCACCTTCAACGATCAGGATTTGAGGCTCCTCCTCCCCATGCTTCCTCTTTAGGCGTGACGCCCGGCCGGTTTCCGGCCGCGCCGCGCAACATTGACGCCCCTTTCACCAGACCGGCTCCCTTCGGCGCGGGATCTTCCCCGATGCTATGGGGCGCCCCCGCGGTTCGTGGAGTATCGGTTCCCATGTCGAAGAAGACCCCCACTTCCACCGATAGCTCCTTTGGCGAGTTCGACGCGTGGTTCGATGCCAAGCCCGACGTCGACGAGCCGGAGGCGGTGGTCGAGTTCGTCGCCGACCCGAAGGAGGCGGCCGCGAAGGAAGCCGCCGCGAAGAAGGTCGCCGAGGCCGAGAAGAAGGCCGAGGAGAGCAAGCGTGCCTCGGACGCGGCCGCCAAGCGCAGCGAGGATCAGAAGCGGGTCGAAGAGGCGCGGCGGGTCCAGATGGCGCGGCTGGCCGAGGAGGCGAAGCAGGCCGAGGCGCTCCGGGCGCAGGAAGAGGCGCGGCGCACCATGGACGCCAAGGCGAAGGCCGAGGACGACCAGCGCATCGCCCGCGAGCGGCAGGCGGCCGAGGAGACCCGGCGCGTCGAAGAAGCGCGGCTGGCCGAAGAGGCACGGCGGGTGGCGGCGGAGCGCGAAGCCGTGGAAGCAGCCGAGCGGGCGGCGGCAGCAGCGGCCGAGCAAGAGCGCCAGGCCGCGGAGGCGGAGCGCCGTCGGGCCGAAGACGTGGCCGCGCGGGCGGCGGCGGTGGAGGCCGCGGCGCGGGCCGCCATGGAGGAGGAGGCTGCCCGTATCGAGGCGGCGCGCATCGACGTCCCCGCCTCACCGTTGGGCCCGTTGCCGCCGCTCGAGGAGGAGCCCTCCGAAACCGCCAGCGCGCCGTTGAACCAGCCGGTCGAGGCGGTCGCGGTCGGCGTTGCCGGTCGCCGGCCGGCGCCGGCGGTGATCCGCGTGGGCGCCGCTCCCGTGCAGGTGGTGTCCGTCGACGACACGCCCACCTTGTCGGACTTCCCGCTGATTCCCGCGGCGACCGACGGCGAGCGCGTGTCCGACGTCCCGGCGCCCGCCGTGGACGCCGCCGCGGGCGAAGGCTCGTGGGAAGA
>JAYVAS010000404.1:0-27506 GCA_043750895.1 Pseudomonadota bacterium | reverse complement strand
GGAGGCCGCCTCGACACCGGAGAGCCGCTCCGGGCCCCGCACGAGCGCAAGGCCGAGCCGACCCGGAGCGCGCCCAAGCGGCGATAGCCCTGAGCGCGGCCCGCACCGTGGCGCGCGACCTTCCGGCGAACTCCCTCAGCGCACCAGCGGCTTGTACTTGATCCGGTGCGGCTGGTCGGCGTCGGCGCCGAGGCGGCGCTTCCGGTCCTTCTCGTAGTCCTGGTAGTTCCCTTCGAACCACTCCACGTGGGAGTCCCCCTCGAAGGCGAGGATGTGCGTCGCCAGGCGGTCGAGGAACCAGCGATCGTGGGAGGTCACGACCACGCAGCCGGGGAAGTCGGCGATGGCGTCCTCCAGCGCGCGGAGCGTGTCCACGTCGAGGTCGTTGGTGGGCTCGTCGAGCAGGATGACGTTGCCCGCCGCCTGCAACATGGTGGCGAGCTGGAGGCGGTTGCGCTCCCCGCCGGAGAGCGTTCCCACCTTCTGTTGCTGGTCGGTGCCCTTGAAGTTGAAGGCGCCGCAGTAGGCGCGGGCGTGGATCTCGCGGTTCCCGACCTTGATGATGTCGCGGCCGCCGGAGATGGTCTCGTAGACGGTCTTGGTGGGGTCGAAGTTCCGGATCTGGTCCACGTAGGAGAGCTTGACCGTCTCCCCCACCTTGAGCTCACCGCCGTCGGCGGCCTCCTGCCCGGTGATGAGCCGGAAGAGGGTGGTCTTGCCGGAGCCGTTGGGGCCGATCACGCCGACGATGCCGCCGCGCGGCAGGGAGAAGCTGACGTCCTCGAAGAGGATGCGGTCCCCGTAGACCTTCTTGAGCGCCGTGGCGTCGATGACGATGTTGCCGAGGCGTGGCCCGGGGGGGATCACGATCTCGGCGCGCCCACGGCGCTCGTCGCTCTCCTCGCTCAGCAGGTTCTCGTAGGCCGAGATGCGGGCCTTGGACTTGGCCTGCCGGGCCCGGGGAGACATCCGGATCCACTCGAGCTCTCGGAGCAGGGTCTTCTGGCGGGCCGACTCGGACTTCTCCTCCTTGTTGAGGCGCTGCTGCTTCTGTTCGAGCCAACCCGAGTAGTTGCCCTCCCACGGAATGCCGTGGCCCTGGTCCAGCTCGAGGATCCACTTGGCGACGTTGTCCAGGAAGTACCGGTCGTGGGTGATCGCGACCACGGTCCCCGGGTAGTCCTGGAGGGTGCGCTCCAGCCAGGCCACCGACTCGGCGTCGAGGTGGTTGGTGGGCTCGTCGAGCAGGAGGATGTCAGGCTTCTCGAGGAGCAGCCGGCACAGCGCCACCCGACGCTTCTCGCCGCCCGAGAGGGTGCGGACGATCGCATCGGCCGGAGGAACGCGGAGGGCGTCCATCGCGATCTCGAGCTGTCGGTCCAGCTCCCAGCCGTTGGCGGCGTCGATCTTGTCCTGGAGGTCGGCCTGCTCGGCGAGGAGCGCGTCGAAGTCGGCGTCCTCTTCGCCCATCGCTTCGCCGACGGCCTCGTAGCGGGTCAGGTAGCCCCGGATGTGGGCCACGGCGGGGGCGATGTTCTCCCGCACCGTCTGGTCCTCCTCGAGGGTCGGCTCCTGAGGCAGGTACCCGACCTTCACGCCCGCGGCGGGCCACGCCTCGCCCGTGAAGTCGGTGTCCTTGCCGGCCATGATGCGCAGCAGGGTGGACTTTCCGGCGCCGTTGCCACCGAGCACGCCGATCTTGGCGCCCGGGTAGAACGACAACCAGATGCCCTTGAGGACCTCTTTTCCGCCCGGCCAGGCCTTGCGGAGGTTCTTCATGACGTAGATGTACTGGTGCGCCATGCGCTCCTCGACGGGCGCGCCTCCTATGACGAAATGCGACAGGCCGCAGCCCCACGCGCACTTGCGCCTCGCGTGAAACGGAGGAACAAGATAGCTCCTCGACCCCTACGGAGCCCCTTCATGATTCGCTATTTCGTCCCTGTCGCCTTCCTCCTCACCGGCTGCGTCCAGAAGAGCGAGTTCGACGCGCTCGAGGCCCGCGTCAAGGCGGTCGAAGAGAAGGCGGCCGCCGCCCCTGCCGCGGGCGCGAAGCCGGGCGCCGCGCCCTCCACCCCGGAGGACGAAGCCGCCAAGAAGCTGATGGAAGAGGCCCAGGCCGCCATGGCCGCCGACGACTACTCCACCGCGAAGGCCAAGCTCGACGAGGTGGTCACCAAGTACGGCGCCACCCGCATGGCGGCGGCCGCCAAGAAGCAGCTCCCCGAGGTGTCGCTCATCGGCGCCACCGCGATGCCCATCGAAGTCGAGAAGTGGTACCAGGGCAAGGCGTCCCTGGGCGATTCCAAGGCCACCATGCTGGTCTTCTGGGAAACGTGGTGCCCGCACTGCAAGCGCGAGCTCCCCAAGATGCCGGCGATGGCCGAGAAGTGGAAGCCCAAGGGCCTGAACATCGTGGCCCTCACCAAGGTCTCCAAGTCCTCCACGGACGAGACGGTGACGACCTTCCTCAAGGAGAACAACATCGGCATCCCCGTGGCCAAGGAGAAGGACGGCTCGATGTCGGCGGCCTACGCGGTCACCGGGATCCCGGCCGCCGCGATCGTCAAGGACGGCAAGGTCGTCTGGCGCGGTCACCCGGCCCGGCTCACCGACGCGGCGCTCGAGAAGATCCTCGCCGGCTGAGCGGTGCCGCTTCTGGCCCGCTGCGGCGGGTCAGAAGCTGTACACGACCCCGAACATGCCCAGGCACATCTCGTCCAGGGTGGACTCACCCAGGTAGACGTCCTGCGGCGCGTCGAGCCCGGCGTCCTCCAGCGAACGGCGCACACCCGGGTTGTCCAGGGTGTTTTCGTAGGTGCATCGGAGCGAGAGCTCGTCGTCGGCGCGGACCATGACGCCTTCGCCGATGGGGGCGTCGTACACGTAGCCGCGCTGCCAGTCGAAGTCCCAGTCGGTGAGGAGCAGGCACTCGTCGTCGGGCTCGTCTCCGACGGGGTTGGCGTGGTGGAGGTCGATCTGCATCTCCACGCCCACGTAGTGCATGTGCGTACCCACCAGGAACAGTGACAGGTCGGGGAGGCCGCGCAGCGCGACCGACATCGACTCGGTGTGGGACGGGCTGTTCGCGGGGATGCGGAACTCGGGGGAGGACGTGCGGTCGTCGGGATCGGCGGCCAGGCCGGTGGCTTCACTCCACGCGTTGCCGAGGAGCGTCAGGAAGGTCAGCGACGAGGGCAGGCTGGACTGGTATCGGAGCTGAAGCCGGGTCAGGTCCTCGGCCGCGGAGACCCCACCGGGGTGGTAGTGAACCTGGAGCACATACCGGGAGCCCGCGGGGACGTAGATCGCGGAGCCGTCCGGCACCTCGAAGGCCGTCGCGCCGGGCACCCAGACCATGGCCAGCTGGGCATCGGCGGTGGCGCTCCCGAAGCAGTCGTAGGTACCGTCGGCCCCGCCGAGGTCGGCGCTCGCCGCGGTCTGGTCGATGAACGCGAGGACGTGGTGCACCACCTGGCCGTTGCCGGGGACCACCTGCACGCCGGTGAGCCAGGCGTCCTCGGTCAGCCCGGGGTCGATGGTGAAGCAGACGTACTCGTCCTCGTCACCGCCGGTGGTGTAGGCCTGCACCGGGGTCAGCTCCTGATCGACCCGGTCGAGGTCCACCCGCGGCGGCTCGGGGAGCGGCGCGGCGTCGCCGGGATCTCCCTCCGGGGCGCCGCCATCGGCCCAGGCACGCAGAACCTGCTTCTCGGCGTCATCAAGGCGTAGATCTCCCTTCCACCCGAAGCGGGGCTCGCAGGTGTCCGACTCCTTGGTGCTCCACGGGGGCATGGTGCCGGCCTCGACGGCGTCCGCCAGCAACGAGGCGAGCGGGGCGGCCCCGGCGTAGGTGTCGAGGGGGAAGGGGCCGATGGCTCCCTCGGCGTGGCACCCCGTGCAGTGCTCGGCCACGATGGGCGCGACATCGGCATGCCAGGTGGGGGTGCCGCCGGTGTCGTCGACGGGGAGCGGGGCGTCCTTCGGGGCATCCGAGCAGGCAAGGAGCAGTGCGAACATGTGACCTCGGAGGGAGAGACCCGCGTCGACGGTCGGGCGAGAAGAGAATTTACGATGTCTCCGGAGACGGGGCGCGGAACGCGCCGGTCGAGGGCCGCTGGAGCGCCGCGATGCACCGGGCGAGATCGTCGGGGAGATCGGAAATGAAGGCACGGCCGTCGGGGAGGACGATCCGGCTGGCGTGGAGACAGAGCCGACCGGGAAAGGCCGGCACCCGAAGCGGCCGGGGGTGCGGGTAGCGGTCGTCCCCGACCACGGCGAGTCCGATTCCCTGCAGATGACGGCGGATCTGGTGTTTGCGGCCGGTCTCGGGAGTGACCCGGAGCAGGGAGAAGGCGCCCAGCGCCTCCACGAGGCGGTAGCGGGTGACGGCGGGCTGGGGCGGCCCCGGATGATCCGGACTCAATGCGGCGCGCAGCACCCCCTTCTGGTGCGCGTGCCCCTGGACGAGCGCGAGGTAGGTCTTGACCACGGTGTGCGCCATGAAAGCGGCCCCGATGTCGGCGCGGGTGCGCTCCGAAGCCGCATAGAGCACCACCCCGGAGGTGTCACGATCGAGCCGATGCAGCGGTTCGAGCCCGCGGGGCAGGTCCGGCTGCGCCGCCAGCCACGCGCGCAGGTCGTGGGTCTCCGCCTCCATGGCGGCGTGCGCGACCCATCCGGCGGGCTTGTCCACGGCGACGAGGTCGCCGTCTACGGCCAGGATCGAGGGCTCCGGCATCGTCGCCCTATAGCCTGCGGCCCTGGTCGCCACCCGAGGACCAGGCCGGATAGTCGGGCGGATGTCCGTCATCGCCATGGGTCTGGTTGCCTTCGTCGCGGTGCTCCACGCGGGGTTCCTCGTCCTGGAGATGTTCCTCTGGCAGAAGCCAATCGGCATGAAGGTGTTCCGCAACACCCCCGAGAAGGCGGCGATCACCGCCGTGCTCGCCGCGAACCAGGGGCTCTACAACGGCTTCCTGTCGGCGGGTCTGTTCTGGAGTCTCGTGGCGGGGCCGATGGGCCCGGCGTTGGCCACGTTCTTCTGCGGGTGTGTGGTCGTGGCCGCCGGGTATGGCGCCGTCAGCGTGTCGCCGCGAATCTTCCTCGTTCAAGGCGTGCCTGCGCTGCTGGCCCTCGGCGCCGTGCAACTGCTGTGACCGACTTCCACCGCGTGCGCGCCGGCGCGTCCGATCCGGCCGCGGTCCACGCGGATCTGATGGACTTCCACGCCGCCCATCCGGGCGTCACCGCGGCCACCATCGGGGCCTGCGTGACCGGCTCGGGCCACACCGGGTACGACATCCTGATCGACCAGCTCGAGCCCGACCACCGCGTGGTGGCCGACTTCGGCGCCGGCGACGGCCCGCTCCTGACCCGGCTGGCGCGCCTCCCGCACCTCACGCGCATCGTGGGGGTCGACACCTGCGCCCCCGAGCTGGCGCGGGTGCCCATCCGGGACCCCCGGCTCGAGCTTCGGGCCGACCTTCCCTCGGGGCTCGACGCCGTGCTCTCCCATCACGCGTTCTACCTGCTCCGCCCGCCCGAACCGGTGGTCGACACGTTCGCCGCCGCGATTCGGCCCGGCGGCATCTTCGCGTGGGTGGCGACCTCCGGCCGTACCGGGGAGCACCCCGTCTACGTGGAGATGCTCACCCGTATGTCGGAGCAGGTCCAACGCGCGGCGCCCCACTTCTCCGGCTGGGGAGACCGCCGCCAGTGGACCCGCGCCGGTCGAGACGCGCTGTTCGCCGGACCGGCCTGGGACCGCCTGGTCGAGAAGGACTTCGTGCTGATCCTCCGGGAGCCCGCGGCGCAGATCGTGGATCGCCTCCTCGGGTTCTTCTACTCGGCGTGGCTGTGTGATCGGGAGGCGCTGCGCGCCGCCTGGCTGCCGCTCCTGCCCGCCGGGCCGGACGGGCTGGCGGTGCTCGAGTGGCCTTGGACGGCGGTCGTGGCGCGGAGATCCGGTGCTCACCAAACCTGAGCTCCGGGCGCGGATGGCGGCGCTGCGGCGGTTGCCCCGGGGGCTCGCCCTGCTCAAGCCGTTCCTGTCCGCCGTGCCGCGGTGGCGCGCGGCCACGCAGGTCGCCGGGTATCAGGCGATTCGCGGCGAGCTTCCGGCCACCTCGGCGCTTTACGACGCCCACATGCGCGGGGTCCACCTGGTGTTTCCGCGGGTGGACGGGGAGGAGCTGCGGTTCCACCGTTGGGACGGGAGCCCGTTGGTACCCGGACCGTTCGGGATCCGCGAGCCGTCCGCCACGCTTCCCGTCGTGTCCCCGTCAGAGCTGGACGTGATCCTGGTCCCGGGGGTCGCCTTCGATCGTGCCGGAAATCGGCTCGGCTACGGGGGTGGCTACTACGATCGGGTCCTGGCCCAACCGAGGGGGCTCGCGATCGGCGTGGCGTGGTCCTTTCAGATCGTGGATGCCCTGCCGGTCGACCCCTGGGATCAGCCCGTGGACGCGATCCTCACCGAATCGGGCTGGGTCCTGGAGCCGTCGTCCGCCGGGCCCGACCCCCGGCAAGCGTAGGCGGGCTCATCTCCCCGCGCCTTCGTGGCCGCCGGGGGGGCCCATGGATGCGCGCTACAGGCTACGTCGTGCGGAACCGATAGGTCAGCCGTGACGACGAACTGGTCCCCCGACTCCTGGAAGCTCAAGCCGGCCAAACAGCAGGTGGAGTACGACGATCCCGTCGAGCTCGCCTCCGCGCTGGAGCGCATCTCCCAACTCCCTCCGATCGTGACGTCCTGGGAGGTCGAGAAGCTGAAGGCCCAACTCGCCCAGGCGGGCCGCGGCGAGCGCTTTCTCCTCCAGGGCGGTGACTGCAACGAACGTTTCGGCGACTGCCGGGCGTCGCTCATCGACGCCAAGCTCAAGGTCATGCTGATGATGAGCGCGGTGCTCGTGTACGGCGGCGGGCGGCAGGTGGTTCGGGTCGGGCGCATCGCCGGCCAGTACGCGAAGCCGCGGTCGGAGAACACCGAGACCCGCGACGGCGTGACGCTCCCCTGCTACCGCGGGGACCTGGTCAACCGGACCGAATTCGACGCGGCCGCGCGGCGCCCCGACCCGGCCAACCTGGTCGAGGCCTACGCCCGCGCCTCGATGACCATCAACTTCATCCGCAGCCTGTTGGCCGGCGGTTTTGCCGACGTCCACCATGCGGAGATCTGGGATCTCGCCTTCGCCGCGAACTCGCCGCAGCTCGCCCAATACCGGGCGCTGGTGGACGAGATGCGGCAGTCGGTCCGGTACCTCGACGCCATGATCGGCCGCCCGCTCAGCGAACTCGCCCAGGTGGACTTCTACACCTCGCACGAGGGTCTGCACCTGCCCTACGAGCAGGCCGTCACCGAGAAGCCGCCCCTTCGCGACGGCTGGTACGACCTCTCCACCCACCTCCCGTGGATCGGGGAGCGCACGCGTGACCTGGGCGGGGCCCACATCGAGTTCTTCCGCGGCATCCGCAACCCCATCGGGGTCAAGGTCGGCCCCGGAATGGACCCGAAGGAGCTCATCGAGCTGATTCGCGTGCTCAACCCCGAGAACGAGCCCGGCCGACTCACGCTCATCGTGCGCATGGGCGCCGGTAAGGTGAGCGCCAAGCTCCCGGCCCTCGTCGAAGCGGTGATGGCGTCGCGTCAGGTCGTGACCTGGTGCAGCGATCCGATGCACGGCAACACCTACAAGACCGGGGACGGCACCAAGACCCGTCACTTCGACGAGATCCTCTCCGAGCTGGATCAGACCTTCCTCATCCACGCCGAAGCCGGCAGCGTGCTCGGCGGCGTCCACTTCGAGATGACCGGTCAGGACGTGACCGAAGTGGTGGGCGGATCGGTCGGGTTGACGGAGGCGGACCTCGCACGGGCCTACCTGAGCGACGTGGATCCCCGTCTGAACTACTCCCAGTCGCTGGAGATGGCGTTCCTCATCGCCCGTCGGCTCGCTGACCCCAAGTACGCGCCCCGGCGGGCCTGACGTTCACCGGATGCGGTCGTACAGCGCGTAGACCGTGCTCCCGTCCCGAAGGAGCTGGTGGACGGTGAGCTGTTGGCCGTCGGGGGAGAGCTCCCGTTCGATGCGGCCGATGGTGACGCCCCGATCCATGACCACGGCGACGAGCAGCCGGGGGGTGACCTCCATGACGCTGAGGGTGCCGGTGAAGCCGGGGAGCGTGATCGCCTGGGCGACCCCGTCGGTGCGAGCGCTGTAGACGACGCGGCTCTCGGCCCCGTCGGCCTCGGTACGTTCGGTCGAGATCAGGAGCCCGTCGCCTTCGGGCTCGACGCGCAAACGCGCAAAACGCAAGGCTGCGCCAGCGAATCGGCAGGCTTCAACGCGCATCATCCACGTTCCGCAGAACGCGGAGTCGGGCGCAGGTCTTGGGTTTTCGGCAGGCAACGTGATCAATCTCGGATGGCCCACCGTTCATAGTCCCCTCGGTGCCCGGGGGAAGCCGAGTTGACGGATGTTTGAAGTTTCGTGGCACGGCCCACGGACCCGGAAGTCGGGCCCGGCGCGACCGACGACGCGCCCAGAATCGGCGCGGCGCTCTCCTACTACACCACCTTCTCCATCGCCCCGGTGCTCGTGATCGCGCTCGCCGTCGCCGGCGCGTGCTCGCGACCATCATCGGCGCGGTCACGCTCGTGCTCGGAGCGACCTCGGTGTTCGTGGCCTTGTCCCTGGCGGTCATCACCGGGCTGTTCGCGGTACGGGGCGGCGGGCTCCTTCGCGGTGATGCTGGTGTGGATCTACTACTCGGCCCAGCTGGTGCTCTTCGGCGCCGAGTTCACCCACGTCTACGCCCACCGCCGGGGCTCCCACGCTGGCGAGCCTGGCTCGGGGGCGGGCGATTCGGCGGGCCCGTAGGGCGTCAGTACCGGTGGGTCCAGTGCACCTCGACGGCGTCTTCGCCCGCGGTCCCATGCCGGAACTCGGCCTCCCAGGCCCGTCCGATCGCGGCCTCCACCGTGAACACGAGGTAGCTGGAGGTGCGGTCGTCGGCCGTGTTGTCGATGTCGACCACCACGAACACGCGCTTCCCGATGCGCTTGCCGACCCGCGCGGTTTGGTCGCCCACCACCAGGAGGTCGGGCGCGATGACCATCGCCGCGACCTTCTCGCCCTCGCGCCCCAGCGTCTGCCCGACGGTGGTGAGCAACATCGACATGGCGGCGGCGCTCGCTCCCTCACCGGCACCCTCGCCCGCGGACATCTCAGAAGCCGGCTTGCCCACCAACAGGAGCGCGATGATGTCGTCCTGGGATGGGTACTGCGTCGAGGTCAGCGTGACCTTGAGCGCGTCGGGCACACCGGTGATCGTCGCCTCCACCACCCCGTACGTGCGGGTGTCGTACGCGGCGTGGACCTCGAGCACCGGCGCTGCGTAGTCCCGACCGGTGAAGGAGATGGTCGACCCGTCGCTGATCTCGAACGACTTCCCGAACAGGACCGTGGTGCCCCGGAGCGGGACGACCTCGCCCGTTATCGAGAGGTCCCCGTCGCGTGCCCCCACCTGCAGCGCGCCGTCCGCTTGGGTGTCGAGGCGGATCGACGCGAACGGTCCGAGCAGGCTCGCGACCGAGCCACCGAGCGGGATCTGGGCGCGGAGGAACGTGTTGCGGCCGAGGTCGAGCCGCATCTTCATCCCCAGCCAGTCGGGCAGGCCCTCATCCTCGGGGATCGGAGCCTCGGCGCGCGGCCGGGTGGACGGTCGGTGCACGGTCAGCCACGCGGGGAGCCGGGTGGAACCCGGGCCGTCGAAGAAGCGGTCATCGAGGTGGAGGCGGGACTCTTCGACGGTGAGGGAGCCGGTGACCTGTGCGTCGTCGGGGCTTCCGTCCAGCTCGATGCGCCCGGAGGCGAGGCGGAGGTAGCGGTCGCTCACGGCCGAGAGCAGCGTGCGGTCGAAGTCGACCCGGCCCCGCCAGGATGCGATGGTGTTCCCTTCGATGAGGGCCTCGAGGGTGGCGTCCACGGTGCCCTGGATGCCGCGGTCGGGGTCCTCGCTGGGGCTCGTCGTCCGGGCGTGGACGCGCTCGAGCCGGATCGAGGAGGGACCGGCCCGGAGCACGAAGCCGACCTGATCGTAGGCCACCCCGGTGGTCAGGAGCCGGAAGGCGAGCTCCTTGCCCGACATCTCGAGATCTCCCGCGGGGGCCGAGATCGCGCCTTCCAGGGAGCCGCTCATCCGCACCTGACCCGAGGCCTCCTGCATTTCCGGCCACACGGCCGAGACGGCCTCGAGCGGGATGCCCTCGCCGGTCACCTCCACCTTCAGCCCCGGCCGGGCCAGTTGGGCAGCCAGGTCCTCCCCGAGGCGGTAGGCGAAGGGCGCGTAGGCGGCCACCTTGACCCCACCTTCGGCGCCGAAGCCGAGGTCCACCTTGACCGCGTAGCCTTCCCCCCGCGGCGCGATGCTCACCGTCGCAGGCGACACCGCCAGGTCGTTCAGCCGCGCCTCCTTCACCTCCAGCTTCCCGTCCACCACCGGCGCACGCGTCGATCCCGTCAGTTGGACCTCCCCGACGAGCCGTCCCTGGACCCCTTCGGGGACCTCCGCCAGCGTCGACAGGGACTGGAGCGGGATGTCGGGGGCGAACACGAAGTCCAACTGCGTGCCCCAGTTGGAGGGGTCGGCGAGGTCGACGTCGGGGCCGGCCCCGAGGATCGACGCCATGACCCGCTCCAACGGGATCGCCGCGCCGCCTTTCAGCGTGCCTCGTGCCTGACGGCCCTCGAGCAGCACCGCGTCGACCGACAGGGCATCGCCGCTCGCCGTCACCGTCGCGCGCGTCCCGAGCCAGGGCTCGCCCTTCTCGGCGGGCGCCTTCTCCACGGAGGCCGTCAGGGTGAGCTCCGGGCGAAGCGGAGTGCCGGCAACCTTCAGATTGCCGCTGCCCCGCATCTCGGGGAGCGAGGCGGCGTCGAGCACCGCATTGACCTCGCCCGAGGCGAACGCCGGCACCTCGAGAACGAGGTCGATCGGCTGATCGGCGCGAACCCCAGGGTTTTTCAACGCCAGCGACACGGGCAGCGATCCGACCAGGGTGGCGAGGACCCTCTGACGGTGCTCCACCCGCGCGTCGACCGTGAGGCGCCCCGCTGCGCCCTCGGTGCGCACCACCGCGTCCAGGTCGTGGACCGCGCCCGGCACCCCGAGCCCCTTCACCGTCGCGTCGGCGCGAACCGCGAGATCCTCGCCCGTGCCCGCCGCCGATGCGGTCGCCCCCAGGACGCCCTGGTAGCCGTGGAGCTCCGGCTTGAAGGCCTCCAACAGGCTCAGCGGGAAGTCGACGAGGTCGACGTTCAACGCGGTGGACCCTTCGGTGTGGAACCTCCCCGTGGCGTCGATCGCGGTGCTCTCCGCCCGGATCGCCACGCGCAGGTCGTCGAAGCCGTCGTCGGCGAGGGTGATGGTCTGCACCCCCTCTCCCACCCAGGTCTGGCCCTTGTCGGGCGAGAGGATAAGCCGCGACGCCTCGAAGCGCCGGGTGGAGAGGTCGCCGGCGGCGTCGAGGCCGACGATGGTGCGCTCCTCGTCGTACAGGTCGAACGTGGCTGCCAATACGTCGCCGCGCACGGTCAACGCGCCCGCGGCGCGCTCCCCGCGGACGGGCCCAGCACCCAGCTCGGTGGTGGTGAAGTCCACCGTCCCGGTCAGGTCGCCATCGTCGCGGCGGACCAGGCGCGCGTTGGCGTCCAGCGTGGCGATCGCCGCCGAGCCGGCGGTGAGCCCGGTCGCCTCGACCTCGGCGTCGAGGCGGAGCGCGCCGAGCTGGGTGGCGGTCCCGTCGGCGCGGAGGACGGCGCGATCGAGCCGGGTGGAGGGCGCCGTGACGCCCCGGGCCGCGAAGGTGCCGTGGTAGACACCGGCCCGATCCGCCCAGTCCACCCGGACCGGACCGCGGAGAGAGGCGACCCGCGCGGTGTCCCCGTACGCAGCCCCGACGGCGCTGAGCTCGCCTTCGAGCCGCGCGGCGGGGTCGGCGCCGGACCAGTCCGCCTCCACGTCGCCGGTGAATCGGGCCACGCCGCGCAGCCCGTCCAGGTCGAACCGGCGGAGGTCGCGGAGCTGGACTTCCAGCCGTTGCACGGCGAGGGCGGCGTTCGCGGCGACCACATCGACCCGGCCCGTCGCCTCCACGCTTCCAGTGGAGGCGGAGGCCGTGAGTCGATCGATGGTCACGACCCCCTTGGACAGCGTCAGCGCGGTCGAGAGGGCCGCGTGCGCGACCGGCCCCGCCTCGGCCGCCGTCGCGTCGACGGAGACCCGGGCGTCGAGATCCCCGGGCCACTCGAGGCCGGTTCCTTCGCCCACGACACGAGCATCCACCGTGACGGGATCGAGGTCGCGGACGAACGCGTCGACGACCAGCCCGTTGGTGCCCACGGTCATGCTCCAGGTCGGCCGCGTGGGCCGCTGATCGAGCGTCCCGTCGAGGGTGATGTCGCCGCCCGGCGTCGCGAGCCGCAGCGCGACCACCGGGGCTTCGACCAGCCCGGTGACCTCGCCGGTGGCGTCGAAGGTGCCGAACACCGGGAGTTCCCAGGGCAACCTGTCGGTCTCCACGTGCATCGCATGGAGGCGGATGCCCGCGGAGGCGTCACCCTGGTCGAGCGACGCCAGCGTGCCCGAGATCGAGGCGTGCTGAGGGCCTAAGCGGAGTTCGAGGCGATGGATGTCGGCCTGGCGCGGGGACCAGGCGAGCTCGGTCTCCAGCAGCAGCGCTCCCAGGTCGGGCGTGGACGCCGCTTGGAGGTGCACGCCTCGGGCCGCGATACCGTCTCCCACGAAGGACACCGCTCCTCGCAGGGTCGCGCCGGTGAGCGCGAAGGCGTCGGTGTCGGTCGCGAGGCTGAGAGCGGTGGATCGGACGTCGATGTCCTCGATGGCCAGGTCGATGGGGAGGCCCGACCAGGGCGTCGAGGGCGCCGGGGTGGCGTCCGGGTCGGTCCAGATCGTGGCGATGTCGACCCCGTCGGCGGACAACCTCGTGTCGGCCCTGAGTCCCGCGACGGCGACCCGGGTGATCCGCACCTCGCGATGGAGGATCCTCGCCAGGGTGTACGCGGCTTCGAAGCTGTCGGCGTGGAGCAGCTCCTTGCCGGCGTCATCCCGAAGGGTGATGCCCTCGACGCGCAGCCCGGTGAACAGGTCGGTGGAGAGGGTGTCGACGGTGAGCGTCCCGGTGTGGGGCTGGGCGAGGGCGATCGCCCGGGCGAGGAGCCACTGTTGACCGCGTTCGGTACGCACCCAGTACACGGCCACGGCGAGGAAGAGCCCCACCAGCAGGATCAGGATCCCCAGCGCGAGAAGCAGCCGCGTGATGACCCTCGACAGGGTTTTCCCAAGTGGTCTCAAAACGCCTCCGAGAGACCGAAATGGAGGGTCCAGCCCGGCTCGCTCGGCAGATCGGCAGCGGGGGGACCCAGGCGGACGCCGACGTCGGCGCGGATGGGCCCGACCACGGTCGCGTACCGGAGGCCCCCACCGACGGTCCACTGCAACCCGGCGAGGTCCACCTCTGCGGCCGTCGCCCACACCCGCCCCACGTCGGTGAAGCCCGCCACGCTCAGGCCCCCGCCCACGCCCTTGCGCAGTTCGAGGTTGCCGAACAGATCGGCGAGGCCCCCGGCGGGGACCAGGATGGCCTCCCCACTCGAGAGGTCGGTCGTAGCCACCGAAGGTCCGAGCCGACCCGCGCCCCAGCCGCGCACCGTGGTTCCTCCGCCCAGGTAGAGCCGCTCGGCGTACGGTACGGAGGCCTTCGCTCCGGTGCCGTAGGTCGCGATCAGGCCACCCCCGAGCCGTCCGGCGACCACCAGCGGGGGCTCCCACCGTCCGATGGGCGGAGCCGACCAGTAGCCCCGGGCCTCGGCCTGCGCGCGGACGAAGTTGAAGTTCCCGCCGACCGGGCCACCCCCCTCCGCGACGGCCAGCGAGCCGAACCAGCCCCGGGTCGCGGAGAGCGCGTTGTCCCGGGCGTCGAGGGTCACCCGCTGATCGAGCATGGAGAGGAGGTAGGGATCGGTGAGATCGAGGCCCAGGGGCGAGTCGACGATGTCCTGCACGTCCACCGTGAAGGCGAAGTAGTCGAAGTACCGGAGCCGATAGCCCAGGCCGATGGTGAGCAGGTCCCGGTCGCCTCTCCGGAGAGGGCGCCACGTCAGCGCGGGTGCGATTTCCGGTGAGAAGAAGCGGTACCCGGTCTCGATGCCGGTCTCCACGCTGCCGTCCAGCTGGAGCGCCCATCTCCGGCCCAACACGTGGGGGATGGTCAACGAGCCGGTGACCTCGCCGACCGGGGCGAACGTCGTCTGGGACAAGGAGAACGTCTGGTAGGTGGTGTCCTGGGCCACGACGCCCGCGATCCCGGCCTTCGCCGTGGTCTGGAGCTTCCAGAGGCGACCGAGGACGTTGGTGTCCGCCCACTCCACCGAGGCGTAGGCGGTCCCCTTGTCACTCTCCACTTCCAGCCCCGGCCCCGCCTTCACGCGGTGCCACTTGGTACGTTTCACCTCGATCGTCACCGGCACCTTGCCGGACTCGGGGTCGTCCAGGGAGGGCGTGATGTTCACGACTGAGAACACCCCCAGGCTGAACAGCGCCGACCGGGTCTCGGCGAGGTCCCGGGGGCGGAACGGGTCGCCCTCCTTGAAGGTGATGGTGTCTCGGACCACCCGGGGAGGCATGTCGCTCACCCCGACCAGGCGGATCGTGCCGAAGCGGCTCTGTGGGCCGAGCTCCACGCGGAGCGCGACGTCGACGAGCTGCTCCTCCGGGAAGGCGTCGGCGCCGCCGTCGACCGTGACGAAGGCGTAGCCGGAATCGAGCAGCAGGTTGCGCACGGCGGATACCGACTCGGTGTAGTCGGAGGTCCGGAACACCCTCCCCTCGGCCAGGGCCACCGCGGCGCGAACGCGCCGGGCCAACGGCTCTTCCAGATCGTCCAGCCCCGCGATCGTCACCGACCGCACGCGGGACGCCGGCCCCTCGTCGATGTAGCCCCGCACCACCACGGGCCGCATCTTCCGCCCTTTCGGCACCCGATTACGGCTCACCTCCCAGCGTTGGAACCTGGCGTCGAAGTAGCCCTGCTCCGCCAGGAAGTGCTCCACCCGGTCGGCGTCCTTGTCCAGCCGGCCGCGGTCCAACCACTCGGGCTCGATCGCTCCGGGGAACACGAGCGACTGCCAGCTGCTGGCTTCCTGGGTCATCGCCCGGCGCAGGGCGGCGTCGGATTCCGCGACCCAGAGCGACTTCGGAAACGGGCGACCCTCGATCGTGAACCGGATCCGTCGAACGGCTTCGCCGCTCCGGTGGGCCACGCACCCCGAAAGGAGCGCGAGAGAGATCAGAAGTAATGTCGGCACGCTGAGGCGGTACACACGAGATTCGGGCGAACAAGGCGGGTCGCCTGGAGCCCCGGCTACGGCCCTCACGTTCTCCCTTCACGTCGGGGGAGGCCGTGTTAGGGTGTGGTCGATGAGCGCTGTGAGGATCTACGAGGTCTCGCCGCGGGATGGCCTCCAGAACGAAGCTGCGGTGGTTCCGACCGCCGCGAAGGCGGAGCTGATCGCGCGACTCGCGGCCTCCGGGCTCCGAGACATCGAGGTCACCAGCTTCGTCCGCGCCCGCTGGATCCCGCAGCTGGCGGACGCCGACGCGCTGGTGCCGATGCTCCCGCGCGAGGATGGCGTCAACCGCTGGGCCCTCGTGCCCAACGCGGTCGGGCTCGAGCGCGCCATCGAGTGCGGCGTCCGGTGCGTGGCCACGTTCCTCTCGGCCAGCGAGACCCACAACAAGAAGAACGTAAACCGCACCATCGGCGAGAGCCTCGCCGGGGTGGCGGAGGTCATCCAGGTCGCCAAGGACGAGGGGATGCGGGTCCGCTCCTACATCTCGACCGTGTTCGGCTGCCCCTACGAAGGCCTCGTCACCCCCGAGGCCACCCTCCGCATCGCCGACGCCCTCTTCTCCGCCGGTACCGACGAGGTCATCCTCGGCGACACGGTGGGGATGGGCAACCCGCGCCAGGTGGACACCATCGTCCCCCTCCTGCTCGCAGCGGGCCACCCCATCGGACGCCTCGGCGTGCACTTCCACGACACCCGTGGCGCCGCCCTCGCGAATTCCCTCGCGGCCTGGCGCGCGGGCATCACCTTGTTCGACGCCTCGGTGGCCGGTCTCGGCGGGTGCCCCTACGCGCCCGGGGCGAGCGGGAACCTCGCGACGGAGGATCTCGTCCACATGTTCGAGGGGATGGGGGTGGACACCGGTGTCGACCTCGATCTGCTCGCCGATGCCGGGATGTACGCGGAGGGTGTGCTCGCGCGGCCTCTTCCCGGCCGGTACCACCAGTACCACCAGGGTGCCCGTGCGCGGGCCGCTGGAAAGACGGCCTAGTCGATCCGATGCCCGGGTTTTTCCTACGTGTGGTGGCCGGGGCTCGGGAGGGGATGCGCATCGCGTTGCCGCTCGAGGGCGATCCGCTGGTGATGGGCCGCAAGGACGGCGACTTCATCATCGACGATCCACTCGTCTCCAGCCGGCACTGTCACATCTTCCACCGCGGCGGCGACTACGTCCTCCAGGACCTGGGCTCCACCAACGGCACGATGGTGGACGGGCGGCTCGTACGCGAGGTCGTCCTCCGCCCCGGTCACGAGATCTCCATCGGCAGCACCCGCCTGATCGTGTTCTCGGGTCCCACCGAGGCCACCCTGGACTCGGCGTCTCCCCCCCGCGACAGCGTCGGTGCGCTGGATGTCGCGTGGCTCCGCGAGGAAGAGCTCGTCGAGATCAAGGTGGACGGGGAAGCCACCCGGTCGCCGACCGACGTGATCGGGCAGGATCTCCGGCTCCCGCCCGGGCTCTACGCCCAGGTGGAGGTGGTCGGCGGCCCCGACACCGGCACCGTGTGCCGCTTCACCCGCGGCAACATCAACATCGGCCGGCGCACCGGGGAGGTCCCGCTGTCGGACGGTGAGGTGTCCCGTCGCCACTCGGTGATCGAGGTCTTCGGTCGGGAGATGATCTTCCTCCGTGACCTCGGGTCCACCAACGGCACCTACCACAATGGTCGTCGCATCCAGGTGGCGCGCCTCAAGACCGGGGACACCATCGGCATCGGGAAGACGGTGCTCAAGCTCCAGCTACAGAAGTAGCGGACTCAGGCCCCGCCCGCCGGGACACAACCGCTGCGTCAGCGGCTGGCGGCCCAGCGTTTCCAGGCGGTGAGCTCCTCCGACGTGGAGCGCCCCTCCTTGTAGGAGAAGCCCGCCACGCGCTCGAGCCCGCGCAATGCGGCCGCGGCCACCTCGGCATCGACGTCCTCCAGCGCCTTGGCCAGCGGCGCCACCGCGCCGTCCCCACCGATGGAGGCGATGGCCTCCAAGGCGTTCCGGCGGACCCAGAGGGACGAGCCGCGGTAGGTGTTGGTCGGATCCTCGAGGACCCGGGCCAGGTCCCCGATGCTCGAGGGGTCCTTCATCCGCGCCAGCGCGTCGATGGCGGCGTAGCGGACCAGGATCGCGGGGTCTTCGAGGCGCGCCGCGACCCGCCCCGAGAGGGTGGGGTCGTTCCGGTCGGCGATGCCCTGGAGCGCCGCCATCCGGGTGAGCGCGTTCTTGTCGGAGAGGAAGCGCAACAGCGCTTCGATGGCCTCGCCGGTGGGGTTGGTGCCCAGGCTGCGGATCAGCACCCAACGCTCGTCGTTGGACGTCTGCGGGTCTTCGATCAGGGCGAGCACGCGCGCGGTGTTGTCGGCGTTGGCCATCCGCCCGAAGGCCGCCTGCCGGAGGGTGAGGGGCTGGTCCACGTCCTTGGCGATCACCAGGTCCTCGGCGACTCCAGCGAACGCGAGCGCGCAGAAGAGCAGCACCTAGAACTCGTACGCGATGCGGGACTGGATCGTGAAGTAGTTGCCCACCTCGGCGCCGTCCTTGTTGACCGTGTAGCCGAGGCCGGCTGCCTTCAGGGGGAGGCGGTCCGTGGCGTGCGCGAAGGCCGATTCCAGCGTGAAGTTGATGTGATCGTGGAATTTGTGCTTCACGGCGGCGTCGATCTCCCATCCGAGCGTCTTGGCGCTGGCCGGTGTGGAAACACACTCGACCTCGTCGTAGTCCGCACAGAGTACGCGACTCCCGTCGGGCTTGTCCGGGAAAGCGATCAGAAACGCGGCCGAGAGCTCCCACGGGGGGAGGGGGCGGTAGCGGATGTTCGGGAACAGGTACCGGCTGTTGTAGACGCCGCCGTTGCTCCACAGACCCTGCGCGTCCGGGCCCCAGGCGTAGGCTGTGGTGCGGGCGAGGATCTCCTCGTACAGCAACAGGCCGACGTTGTAGTCGGGGTGGAGCGGGCGGCCGGTGAAGTGGTCGTCGGTGGGGTCGTCGTCGCCGGAGGCGTAGCCGTGTTCGAGGAACGCCGTCAGCGTCTCGTCCTGGTACCCGCCGCGGACCACGTAGCCCCAGATGTCGGCGTTCTTGTAGTAGGGGTCGGTGTCGCTCGCCGAGGCCAGGGTGATCGCCCGGGTCTCTCCCCCGATGTGGAGGATCTCCCCTTCGAAGTAGCCGCCGAGCACCTCGGCCTTCACGTACCCGTCGATGATGAGGACGTTGGAGTCCGTCTCCTGCTGGATCCGGTTCACCGCGTAGACGCCGGCGGTGATGTCGCCGACGGTCTTCTTGCCGAGCTGGACGCCCTCGCCGCGGTAGACGAGCACGTAGATCATCTCCCAGACGTCGTCCTGGGTGTCGACCCACCACGTGTCCGAGCGCTGCGAGGTGTCCCGTTCGTCGGTGCTGCCGTGATCCTCGTACTCCGCGCAGCGCGGATCGCCGTCGGGGTAGTCGTCGGCGTCGCAGGAGTAGCCGTAGTACTGGATCAACGGGTCTTCGACGAGACGGTCGACGCCGACGGCGACCACCAGCGGCACCTCCTTGGCGCCCTTTTTGCCCAGGATCGTCTGCGCGATGCTGACGGGCTTCGTGGCGAAGATGGCCCGGTCGTAGGTGGACCCGAAGTTGTTCTCGCCGAAGCCGTCGTCGAAGCCGTTGCCCTCGTTGGCGAGGAGCCCCATACCCCAGTTCGAGCCCTGGCGACCGACCCGGAGCAGCCCGACCGGCACCTTGAACTCCATCCAGGCGCGGCGGACCTTCACCGGATCGACGGCGGAGCCGGTGAAGCCGGTGACGGAGGGGTCCCCGGCGAACAGCGCGGTGCTCGCGAGCGAGGCGTTGTCCCCCCACACCGCGCCGTCGAGGGCGTCGACCGTCACGAAGAACTTGGCCCGGTCCTCGAAGTTGAGCTGCGGCTGCAGGCGCAGGCGGCTCATCAGCAAGGTGCCCGGCTTCGCCTGGCCTTCGTAGAGGTCGGCGAAGACGTACCCGCGCGTCCGGTAGTAGCCGTCGAGGGTGAACTTCCAGTTGTCTGGCGCGTCGGCGTGCGCGAGCCCGGCGGCGAGCATGAACATCATTCGCAGGACGCCAGGCAGGACTCCGGGTACCAGATACCGTCTTCGATCCCGGCGTAGATGTTCGAGATGTAGACCGAGCCGCTGGTGGCCTGGAGGCTCGTCGAGCCGAGCAACACGTGCGCGGTGCCGTCCCAGCCGTACATGTCGGCGATCCAGGCGCCGGCCGGCACGTTCACGCCGACCCAGAGGCCGTCGTCGTTGGTCCAGGGCTGGTTGTCGTTGTCGGTGGGGAGGCCGTTGGCGAAGTAGAAGATGCCGAAGGGGTTGTCCTCGGTGCCGGTGGGGGGGTTCCCCGCGGCGTCATGGATGTAGACCTGGGCGTTCGCGATCCCGCTCTCGCCGCAATCGTAGGCGGTCCCGGCGATGACCGCGGTGGTCTCGTAGTCCCAGGCGACGCCGATCAGGGCGGTGATGAGGGTGGCGGTGGACTGGGCAACGGAGTTGTAGGTCTCGTTGCTGGTGCCCGAGGCGCTGAAGCCGTAGGTCTGGTGGACCTCGTAGGTGTCGCGCGCGCCCTCCTGGCCCATGTCGTCGGGGGTGAAGGTCTTGTACGCCACCGGGGTGCACGACGGGAACGACAAGGACACGTTGCCGTTGTTGTCGGCCTGGGTCTGGACGTCGGGGCTGGTGGTGATGTCGTCGTTGGTCCACCCTTCGACGAACGCGGTCCCGACCGGATCTTCGCTCTCGAAGTCCTCGACCACGCCGCTGATGCTCAGGTCGCTCACGCAGCCGGCGCCGACGGTCTGCTCGACCCAGTTCACGCCGTCGAAGCACTGGGTGTCGCCGACGAACGGCTGGTCGACGAACACGAAGCAGTCGATCCCCACGCAGCCCTCGGGGGCGGTGTTGGTGTCGTCAGTGGTGCCGGTTTTGCCGGTGTCGTCGCCGTCGGAGCAACCGACGAGCAGAAGGACGCTTAGAGCGGTCGTACGCATGGGAACCCTCGTCTCTTGGGGGCTCCGTTTCTACAGGTCTGTGAGGGGCATGTCAAGCCGCCTGCGGCACCCTTCGCGTGGTCAGATCACGAGGCCGGCCCTGGGGTCGGCTTCGGTCAACGCGTCCAGCCGACGGGCGAGCTCCACTGCGTCGGCGTCGGTGCTGGGCGGCATCACGGGGCGGAGCACCAGGTAGAGGTCTCCGGGGCTGCCGGGTTGCTGGACGCCCCTCCCGGTCAGGCGCAGCCGCTGGCCGTTCGCGCTGCCGGGCGGGACCTTGACCCGGAGGCGGCCGGTGGGCGTGGGCACCTCGACGGTGGCGCCACCGACCGCTTCGGCGAGCCGCACCGGGAGGTCCATCTCCAGGTCTCGGCCCTCTCGCCGCAGGAGGGGGTGTTCATCGACCGTGATGGAGAGCAGCAGGTCGCCTGCCGGGCCACCCTGACGGCCTTCGCCACCCTGGCCGCGCAGGCGGATCACCTGGCCGGACTCGACCCCCGCCGGAACGGTGACGCTGAGGTTCCGCGCGTCCTGGATCCGTCCCGTCCCCCCGCAGGTGGCGCACTCCTCGGCGTAGGTCGCGCCCTCACCGCCACACTCGTCGCACATGACCAGGGCGGTCATGCCCATCTGCCTGAGGTTGCGCCTCCCGCTCCCCGCGCAGGCCTTGCAGGCGGTGCGCCCGGTTCCGCCCTCCCCCTTGCAGGTCGCGCAGGCCGCCGGTCGACGGATGGTGATGCCAACCTGCCCGCCTCGAACCGCGTCGAGGAAGCTCACGCGCACCCGGCCCTCGATGTCGGCCCCTCGGCCCCGGGCCACCGCCCCGCCGCGCCCCGCCGGACCGCCCCCGCCGAAGCCTCCGAAGGCGCCGAAGCCGCTCCCGCCGAAAAAGTCCTCGAAGGAGACGCCGCCCCGCCGGGCGCTCCCGTTGCTCCTACCGCCGCCCCCGAAGTCGCCCCCCATGTTCCGCCACGCCCGCGCCTTGTCGGCGTCGAACCCACTGCCCAGCGAGGCCTCGCCGAACTCGTCGAACTGGGCGCGCTTCTGCTCGTCGCCGAGGACGTCGTAGGCGGCGGAGATCTCCTTGAAGCGTGGCTCGGCAGCGGGGTCCTTGTTCACATCGGGGTGGTACTTCCGGGCGAGGGCCTTGAAGGCCTTGCGGATTGCCGCCTGGTCGGCGTCGCGTGCGACACCCAGCGTCTCGTAGGGATTCTTCATGAGCAGGCTTCCTGCGTGCAAGGTACGCGCCGCGGCGGGTGCCGTAAACCCGGAGTGTGCCCGTGGACGGCTTCGGACGCCTCGTGGTAGCGTACGCGCCGACGCGCCACGCGTCGGTATCTGAGGAGATCGTCATGACCCGGTCCGTAGTTCCTGCGCTCCTGCTGCTCCTTGCAGCCGGCTGTACCGGGTCCGATCGCCCCAAATGGGGCTCGGGCGAACCCCCCACCGGCGACACCGACGCCGACACCGACACCGACGCCGACACGGATTCCGACGCCGACACCGACACGGACACCGATGCGGACACCGATACGGACACCGATACGGACACCGACACCGAAGTCACCAGCTTCGACGAGCCGGGGGACGTGGTGACCTACCAGGACGACGACGGCGACAGCGTCGTCGAGGTCGAGTTGACCGACGCCTCCGGCGATTCGAACCGGGAGCAGGAGTTCCTCCTCATCCTGCTCACCAACAGCACCCTCGATACCGCCTACCGGATCCGGTACTACCCGACGAGTCGCGAGGCGGCTCCGCCCTCGCCGCTCCCCTCCGCCCCGCGCGTGGTCGCGCCCCCTCCGGTGCGGTCGCGGTACCCGGTCGAGCCGCGGCTCGCGGCACCGCCGCCCCCCGACGCGTTGGACTCCTCCGACGTCGGCACCGCGCACTCCGAGTTCCTGATCCGCAACGAGCTGACCGACGACTCCTCCTACGCCACGGCCTCGGCCACGCTGTGGGCGCTCGGCACCAACGTCGCGATCTGGGTCGACGATGACGTCAACATCGATTGGGACTTCGACTGCGACGGCGTGGTCGACGTGGCCGCGTCGGACCCCGCCTTCGGCTTCGACAACTGCGACCTGTCCACCGTGGTCGAGATCCTCGACGAGAACGTGATCCCGAACGTCCGGTCCTTCTTCGGCGACGAGTCGGACATCAACGGAGACGGCGTGGTGAACGTCGTCATCACGCCCGAGCTGAACGCGATCACGCTGGGAAGTGACGACGACACCGACTGGAGCCACGTGCTCGCCTCCTACACCGAGCCCCAGGTGGACCTCTCCGCGTTCGATCGGGAGGACAACCCCGGCTCCGACGAACAGGAGATCATCTACGTCTTCGCCCCGGACCCGTACGGCTTCTTCAACCCGAACGTCACTCCGGACGTCGACGCGTTCACCAACTACCAGCTCATCGGCGAGGTCGCGCGCGGCTTCACCGCGCTGATCAGCTACAACCAGCACGTCATCGAGGCCGGCTACAGCGACGCCCCCGACAAGTACGTCGAAGAGGACTGGGTCAACGACACCCTCGGCACCCTCGCGGCCGACCTCTGCGGCTTCGGCGCCGCCTACTACCCGGACGCCTGGGAGTACCTCGACGCCCCGCACCTCTACCCGCTGCAGACCGAGTCCGGCACCGGCAGCCTCGACAGCCTGAACCGCGGGGCCCAGTACACCTTCGGCCGGTGGCTCTACGAGTGGGCCGAGGCGCAGGGCTCGGGCAACGGCGTGACCGTCATGACCGGCATCATGCAGAGCGGCGCCACTGGCGTCGACTCGATCAACGCGGGCACCGGCGTCTCCGACATCGTCGAGACCCTGGTCGGCTGGCAGGTGGCCATGGCGGTCACCGGGCTCACCAACGAGAGCGGGACCGAGCTGGTCGATCCCGCCGACTACGTGCAGTACGCCGACCCCACCACCATCGTCGCGCCCCCCTCCTCCCCGGGCAACTACTACGGGGCCAACGGGTACCAGTTGGGGCTCCAGCTCCACGGCACGAACTCCGCCTTCCAAGGCGGCACCACTGACAGCCCCGAGGCCCTCACCGACGGGGCGGCGCTGTTCGAGAACACCGACGCCTACATCTACACGCCCGGGTTCGAGTTCACCGGCTGGCTCTCCGGCGGTTCGGGCGCACAGGTGGTCCGGCTCACGGGCATCACCTACGACACCGCGCTGCTGCAGATCCAGGCCACGCAGCCGCAGTTGACCGGCGCGATCATCCGCCTGAACGACCCCACCAGCGTCGACTACACGATCGAGACCATCTTCTCGGCCACGGACTCCAACCCCATCGACCTGCCCGCGTTCCCCACGGACCGCAGCCAGATCCATGGGGTCGGGCAGATCACCTCGCCCGCCACGACCCGGTCCATCGATCCGGACGGCGTCGAGACCACGGAGGACGTCAACGACACCGACCGGTGGCTCCTGGACCTCTCCGACTGGTCCAGCACCGAGACGGTCCACATCGCCGTGTGGTTGGACCGCCACTTCGAGGACAGCACCAGCGCGGTGGGGCCGGACGACCCTTGGATTGCCGTGGTTCCGCGGGACTTCATCCCCGAACCCACGGTCGAGGGCACGCAGACCAACTCCAGCTGCACCGGAGCGCCCGTCTTCGCGTACCCCGTGTCCATGCTCGAGTACCTGTATACCCAGCAGTTCCTCTCCACCACGATGAGCGGCGACGACGACGCTGACTTCGAACCCTGTGGGACCCACGCGACGGACCCATACCCGACCTGCATCACCGACTGGGACGGGGATGGCGTGGCGGACGCGGACGAGCCGCAGCCCGAGAATCTGATGCAGCAGATCCTCGTGCAGCAGTGCACCCTCAACGGCGGGGCCCCGGCGACCGAGCCGTACTCCACCTCCTGGATGGACGTCGACGAGCTCGACGAGGACACGCTCTTCACCCGCGATCTCGCCAACAACACCGGCGGTCGTTCCGGCCCGGACGATGAAGAGGCCTACGCGGACGTCGAGCTGCGCGGCGGGGCCGAGTACCTGATCATCGTGGGCGGCAACGGCGGCACGGGCACCTACGAGCTCTCGGTACGTGAGATCGAGTGATCCGCCGACGCGTGGAGAGCTCGTCCGCAGCGTCGCCTTCTTCGTCCTGACGTGGCTTTCGGTCTGGGCCACCTACACCTCCCAGCAACTGGGGGTGGAGGGCGCGGAGATGCGTCTGGCGGTGACCGACGGCCTGATCTTCAGCTCCGCCCTGTTGGCGGTGCTGCTCGCCCACGAGCTGGGTCACTACTTCGTCGCCATCTTCCACGGCTTCTCGCTGTCCCTTCCGCTCTTTTTGCCGGTGCCCTTCGCCGGGTTCGGGACCTTCGGCGCCGTGATCCGGCTTCGGTCTCCTCCGCGGTCTCGGCAGGCCCTGCTGGAGATGGGGGCGGCCGGGCCCCTGGCGGGGGCCGTGGTGGCCTTCCTGCTGCTCGCCGTCTACCTCCCGCAGTACCGACCGGCCTTCGTGGTGCCCGAAGGGGCGGCGGTGCTCTACTTCAACGACCCTCTCGGTGTGAAGCTCCTGGGGCTCCTCCTGACCGGCTCCGTGCCCGCGCTCGACGCCGTGTACCACCCGGCGGCGTTCGCGGGCTGGGCTGGATGCCTGCTGACGGGGATCAACCTCGTGCCCATCGGCCAGCTCGACGGAGGCCACGTGATCGGGGCCATCTTCCCCGGCCGGGCGCGGTGGATCTCCCGGGCGTTGGTGGTGATCGCCTTCCTGGGCAGCTTCTTCTACGTGGGCTGGGCGTTCTGGGGCGTCATCCTGCTCCTGCTCGGAGCGTTCCGACCGCTGGAGGTCCCCCACGAGGGCGACCTCCCGCCGCGCGCACGACTGGTGGCGGTGGCGATCGGGGTGCTGTTCCTCCTCACCTTCATCCCGGTGCCCACCACCGGTTCGGACCTGCCCACCCTGGTCCGCGCGATGCTGGCGGTGGGCGGCGGCGCCGACGGCGGATAGCGCGGGGGTATGGGCTTGCTCCTGGTGTTCCTCCTGTGCGCTTCCGCCTGGGCCTCGGGGTTCGTGGTGGAGACTCCGCCCATCCCTTCCCGGACCGAGGCCGACACGCTGGCGGACCAGCTCTCGGCGGCCGGCATCCCCGCCCACGTCACGCGGCACTTCCGGCTCGGTCGCGGCTGGGAGTTCTCCGTGGTGGCCGACGGCTACGCCACCGAGGTCCTGGCGATGGGCGCGGCCCGTCGGATGGAGACCGAGTTCGAGCTGGTGGCGACGGTGCTGCGGCTGGAAGACAACGCCAAGCCCGTGCCGGTGGCTGCGAGGCCGGTGGGGGAGACGGCGGCACGCACCCCCGCTGACTGGATCGGGGACGCCGTGCGCGCCCACGGGGGGGCTTCGGGGGGGTCCCAGCGTCTCGGCCTGTCCGCGTCGGTCCACGTCGTCTACACCCGGACGGCGGTGCTCAAGGAAACGGAGGCGTCGATCCGGCACGACTACTGGCGGTCGGCGGCGGGGCGGCGCCTGGTCGTGACCACGGGCGGCAGCGCGGTGGACAGCCTCTCGGTCGTCTCCGACTCCGGGGCGTGGATCGCGACGGGGGGGAAGGTGACCGCGCGGGACATCGGGGTCCTGCTCGAGGCGGTCGACGCCTTCGCTCCCGAGGCCATCCTCACCGTGGCGCTGGAGGTCGCGCCCTTGTTGGCCTCGCCTGAGGTGGGCCGCTTTCAGTTCCTGGAGGGCGCGCAGGGCGTCGTCCGGCTCGGTTCGGGGGCGGATGGCCTGGAGCCAGGCCTCTCCTACGTGGACATCGACCCCACCGACGGGCGCATCAAGCGGGTGCGCTACGTCACCGAGGGCGGGCCGATTGAGTGGGATCTCCGGAGCTGGAAGGAGGTGCAGCCCGGGGTGGTCGTGCCCTTCGACGTCCGGATCGAGCGGGCGGATGGCCGAAAAGAGCGGATCAGCATCGAGAAGTTCGAGGTCGGAGCGCCGGCTCCGGCGGGCACCTTCGACGCGCCGAAGGGGTGAGCGCCGTCCCGCCGGCGTCCGAATTGACTTGACAGGGCCCGCGGGTCGAATAGGAGCGGCGCCGCTTGGCGGCCTGTGGCCCCTCGTGCTGGGAGCGCTTCTGCGCCCCCTATCGATGGTCTGCTGGTGTGGCTCAATTGGTAGAGCAGCTGTTTTGTAAGCAGCAGGTTGCGGGTTCAAGTCCCGCCGCCAGCTCCAGTTCTTTCAGTTTCGGGGAGATGCCCGAGTGGCCAAAGGGAGCGGGCTGTAAACCCGCCGGCATCCGCCTACAGTGGTTCAAATCCACTTCTCCCCACCATTACCGCGACCGGCCCGTTGGCGGCGCACGCGGGAGTAGCTCAGTTGGTAGAGCATCAGCCTTCCAAGCTGAGGGTCGCGGGTTCGAGTCCCGTCTCCCGCTCCATCTCGGTCGGACCCGGCATGCGGGCCGACCTCGTCATCAGCCCTGGTAGCTCAGTGGTAGAGCACCCCCTTGGTAAGGGGGAGGTCGGCGGTTCGAACCCGCTCTAGGGCTCCACTTCAGGACAAAGGGAACGATCATGGCCAAGGCAAAGTTCGAGCGCAACAAGCCGCACGTGAACATCGGGACGATCGGTCACGTGGATCACGGCAAGACGACCTTGACTGCCGCCATCACGATGGTGATGGCGAAGAACAACCCGAAGATCGGGGCGAAGTCGTACGAGCAGATCGACAATGCGCCTGAAGAGAAGGCGCGCGGGATCACGATCAACGCGACGCACGTGGAGTACGAGACGCCGAACCGTCACTACGCGCACGTGGACTGCCCCGGGCACGCCGACTACATCAAGAACATGATCACGGGCGCGGCGCAGATGGACGGGACGATCCTGGTGTGCTCGGCAGCGGACGGACCGATGCCGCAGACGCGGGAGCACATCCTGCTGGCGCGGCAGGTGGGGGTTCCGTTCATCGTGGTCTTCCTGAACAAGGCGGACATGGTGGACGACCCGGAGCTGCTGGACCTCGTGGAGCTGGAGGTGCGGGAGCTGCTGTCGAAGTACGAGTTTCCGGGCGATGCGACGCCGATCGTGATCGGT
>JAYVAS010000403.1:0-3176 GCA_043750895.1 Pseudomonadota bacterium | reverse complement strand
GAACTTGGGGGGCGGCGACGCGGCGATGGCGCCGGCCTGCACGAGCCCCGCCGCCGTCGCCGCGATCGACGCGGGCACGTTGAACGGGAGCGGGACCTGCGCAAACGCGTTCGAGCCGGCCTGAAGCGCGTTGACGACCGCTGCGGCGACCGCCGCGGCGCGGGCGACGACGAACGCGACGATGGACGCGGTCTTCTGTGCGCGCTTGCGCTTCTCGAGCTCCTTCACCTGGGCGTCGGTGAGCTTCCCCTCGCCCTCCTCGATCCGCTCCTGGGTGCGCTCCTGCGCCCGCGCGTTCCACTGCTGGAACACGTCGGTCGCGGTCTGGACGGACCCGAGGTAGTCGAGCTGGACCTGAACCTTCGCGGCGGCGATTTCGCGCGCCTCCTGGATCTCCTTGGCGGCATCGGCCGCGCGCTCGAGCCGGGCGGCCTCGTTGCGGTCCCGTTCCTCCTTGTCGGTCCGAGCACGGATCGCGGCGACCTGGGTGACCGCGCCGATCTGCACCTGCTTGACCGCCTCGGTCGCGGCCCTGACGATCCCGACGCGCTCCTGCTCGGACTTCGCCGCCAGCAGCGCTGCAGTCGCCTGGCTGCCGATCTGCTCGATGTCGGCGGACCGGGCCGCGTAGACCTTCTCGGCGTCGTCGAGCTCGGTCTCCGTCCACTTCTTCCCGATGGCCTGCACCTCGACCACGGCGTCCGCGTACCGCTTGAAGCGGGCGGTGGCGGCGGCCTGGTGCTCAACGAGCTGCTCGAAGGCAGTTGCCTGGCGCTCGAGGGCGACGGTGTGGTCCCGGGTGATGTCGGCGGCGGCGATCTCGGTGGCGGCGGCCTTGTTTGCTGTCCTCGCGGCCTTGTCCATCTGATCGTCGACCGCCTCGAAGGCGGCCTTGGCCCGCGTGGTGCTTTGCGCCTGCTGGTCCCAGAGCATCGCCAACGGGTTCAGCCATCCGGCGGTCAGGGCCATCGAGTGCATGCCGTCGTCATACGACTGCTTCAAGCCGTAGAAGGCCAGTGTGGTGTCGACGATGCCTGGCTTGATGTCCTCGGCGAGAAGGTCCTTCTGCTCCTGCAGGCGCTGAATCGTCGTCGCCGCGACCTTGTTCCACCGCTCCCGGATCTCGAGGTTCTTCGCGTCGGCCTCGGAGAGCTCGCCGGTCGCCACCTTGAGCTTCCGCGTCGCGGCGGCCGCCTCCTCGTAGAGCGGCGTCATGGCCTCGGCGATGGCCCGCTGGCGGTTCTGCACCTTCTCCGCGTTCACAAGCTCCGTGGAGAGCACCTTGTACGCAACGCCGCCGGCGACAACCGCCGCCACCAGAAGGCCCCAGGGGCCCATCAGCTTCGAGCCGGCCGACGAGAGGACCTCCAGGCCGTCCCCGACGTCGTCGATGGCGCCGGCGGCGACCTCGGCGCCTGGCGCGATGCTGGAGAGGAGCCCGCGGAGCTTCTTCGCGCTGCCGCCCACCCCGCCACCGACATCGCCGAGACGCTCCCAGGCCTTGCTCGCCTTGCCCGCGGCGCCGGACGCGGCCTTCGCAGCGTCCTCCTGGGCCTTCCGCATCCGCTCGCCCCACTTGAGGGCGGCCGCGGCGGCCTGCTTATCGGTGATGCCCGGGACCTCGGCCAGCTTCTTCTGGTAGTCTCGAATGTCGCCGATGACGTGGAGGGCGTAGCTGCGGTCCATGCGCTACCTCCCCGCCAGGTCGGTCAGGGCGTCGTCGGCGATACGGCTCGCGGTCTCGAAGCCGACCCGATCGATGAGCTGGCGGTGAGGCTGGCCCTTGATGAAGACGGTGTAGGGCGCCCGGGAGGAGATCGAGCCGGTGAAGCGGCCCGTGCCGGATGAGGAGTACTCCAGCGCCAGCAGGCTCTTCGAAAGCCCCGTCTGCACCGGCCAGTCACGCCAGGCCTTGAAGGCCAGCTTGCCCAGGTGCTGGTCAAAGGCCTTCTGGAGCGCTGGCGCCACGCGCTCGAGCTCGTCGGTGATCACCGCCTGCAGGGCAGGGTCCACCCGGATCCCGGTAAAGCGGCCCGCGAGCCCCTTGTGACCGCGGAGGTAGTGACTCGCCTTCGAGCTCCACAGCTCCTCCTTGCGGGCAAACGAAGACCCGAAGCGAGCGCCACCCTTCCGGGCGATCGCCACGCGAGCGGCGGCGGCCGCGGAGGACTGCGCCGCCCAGAAGCGAGAGGAGATCGGCCAGGCCATCACTCCTCCTCCCCAAGGACGGCCCGCATCCTCTTCCAGGCCTCGGGCGTCCCCTCTATGCCCGAAGGGAGCCCGTCCACGCCGGCGGCCTCGGTCTCCGCCGTGGGGACGCTGGCGATGTCGAGGCCGAGCAGCAGCACGCGTTCCTCACGGGTCAGGGTGAACCAGCGGAGTCCGTCGCCGAGCCAGTGTCGGGAAGCGGCACACCCGCGGAGGACACCAGATCCCCAGGGGCCGCGGAGTTTCCCACCACCTCCTCCACCTCGACCGGGTCCGGAGCGATCAGATCGAAGAGCGCGATCTCGCAGTCGGTAGCCGCCCTGTAGGCGGCGAGGGAGCCGGCCAGGGGGGCGAGCGCCGCCGCCACCTTGTCCCCGAGCTCCAGGAGGTCCTTGGGGCTCTCGCCCCAGGGACACGGCTGCCCAGGCGCGAAGCAGACCCCGAGGGAGGCGAACGACCTCCGGACCCCGTCGTCATCGCCCAGCCCGTTCGTGCGGTGGGCAAACCGGATCTGGACGATGGGCGACGGCGCGGCCACGGTGAAGGTGCACTCGCCGAGGGTGACCTGGTACGGGAAGCGGCTCACGTGATCGTGATCCCTTCGGCGCAGTCGCCGTTGATGGTGATGGTGTTCGCCGTCTCGCCCTCGCCGTAGTCGGCGCTCATGTGGCAGTTGGCGAGCACGAAGGTGGAGCTGACACCGGCCCGGGTGATGACCAGGTCGACGTCGAGGGCGTGGACCACAAGCCCCGGGTCGATGGTGGTACCCGCCCAGCCGCCGGTTCCCCGGATCGCGTCGAGCACCGCGGTCTTCGCGGCGGCGGTGAGCACGCCGTCGTGCATGATGGTGATCGACCAGGTGTAGAGCTTCTTGCGCTTCTGCACCCGCTCGAGGAAGTCGGCCCGGTTGTAGACGGCCTCCTGCTCCTCGTCTCCGCTCTCCATGGCGGAGATGGAGAAGTTCCCGG
>JAYVAS010000402.1:0-24771 GCA_043750895.1 Pseudomonadota bacterium | reverse complement strand
CGAGGTTGGGGCGCACGACCCACTGCAACACCGGGTCGGGCCGGAAGTAGGTCACCATGTCGGCGGCGAGCCAGAGCCGGAGGCCGGCTTCGGTCAGCACCATGGCGCCGGCCAGCAGGCCGAAGGGCGCGAGCCGGGAGGTAGGCCGGAGCACCGCGAGGCCCAGCGCATAGAGGTTGACCACCGCGCAGGCGGCCACCGCGAAGAACAGGGTGGCGTTCTCGGGTGCGTACGGCGAAGCGGGGTCGATCAACGGCCCCTTCTTCCAGCCGGGCGCGACGGACAGGTGGAAGAACCACGCGATCCCCAGGATCGAGAGGTTCACCGCGAGCAGGAGCACCAGCACGAAGCCACGACGGCGCGTCATCACCGATGAACTATCGCACGGCGAGCCCGCGGCGCTTCAGCCGGCTATCCCCCGTGGCATGTCCACCCAACAAAGCGTGCTCGGCACGCCGCTCGTTCCCTGCTCCACCAACCCGGTCACCGGCTTCTTCCGGGACGGCTGTTGCAACACCTCCCCCCGGGACCGCGGGCAGCACACCGTCTGCGTGGTGCTCACCGCCGAGTTCCTCGCGTACTCCAAGCGGGTCGGCAACGACCTCTCCACCCCCCGCCCCGAGTTCGGCTTCGCCGGTCTGAAGCCCGGCGACCAGTGGTGCCTCTGCGCGCCGCGTTGGGTCGAGGCCCACGAGGCGGGCGCCGCGCCGAACGTGGTGCTGGCCGGCACCAACATCAAGGCGCTGGAGGTCGTGCCCCGCGACGCGCTGTTCCACTACGCGGTGGACAACCCCGCCAGCGCGTGAGCGCCGTGCGGGGTGGCAGTCTCGGGACGACCGCGCTTAGAAGCGGGTTCCGGCGCCCAGCTTGAGCACCGGGATGTCCACGCCCACCAGGCCGGTGAGGTCGGCGCGCAGGTAGTAGAAATCCGCTTCGTACGCGTAGGAGATCACCAAAAAAATGCTCGCGGTGCCAAAACGCAGCCAATAATGCTCATTGATCCGGACGTTGAGGCCCAACTCGCTGGTGATCAGCGGGTAGACACCGTACGCGGTGACCTGACCCTGTCCCGAGGTCACCGCCACCCACGGCGTCGACGCGTCGAACCAGACGCCATGGCCCCCCGCCTCGACCGCGAGGCCCGCCATGGCCCCGGTATAGAGCTCGCCGGCGACGTCGAGTCCGGCGGCCTCGGCGGTGGCGGCGAACCGGAAGTGCTCGGAGTTCACCAACAGGTAGCGGGCGCCGGCGGCGAGCCCGGGGTGGGGCGCGTCGGTGCTGCCGGCGAGCGCGGCGTCCACCTGGAACGCCACCCGGTCGGTGGGGGCGTAGACCACTCGGCCACCGACGGCGCCGGCGGCGGTGGTCCCTGTCCCGAAGGCGGGGGCGACGTATCCCCCGGCCTCCCCGTGATTGGCCGCGATCGGGCTGGCGCCGGGCCAGAAGAGGCCCGTGGAGGTGGTGTTGGCGAGGGCTGCGGAGGCGAGGAGGAGGAGCGCGTGCATGCCGGCCCTGAAGCAAGGGCCATGCCAGGCGCCTCACCAGCCGGTCATCGGCGTTCGAGGCAGAAAACACACGGCAGGTGCCCGACCGCTCCAGCAGGGCGTGATCCCGGTGCCGCGGTGGGCCGGGAAGGGCCCGCTCAGCGTGCGGAGGCGACCTGGCTCGGCTCGACCACGCCGCCGTTGTTGCCCCAGGCGTTGCGCTCGTAGGTGACGACCGCCGCGATCTGGTTGTCGGTCAACTGGCGGAACGGGGCCATCGCGCCGGCGTAGGCGACGCCCCCGATCACCTTGCCCTGCAGCCCGTTCAGCACGGTGCCGATGTGCTCCTCGACGGGCCCGCCGTTCGCGAGGGGATCCCCGGCGAGCGGCGGGAAGGTCCCGGTCATCCCGAGGCCCGTCGCCTGGTGGCAGGCGACGCATTGGGCCGTGTAGACCTTCTCGCCTTCGGCGATGAGGATGGCCTTCCGCTCGTCGGGGGTCTTGGTCTCCAGCCCGACGAACGCGGACTCGTCGGCGGCCTTCGGGACGTCCAACACGTAGGCGGCGTCGGTGTTGAACCCGACCGAGGGCGACGAACAGTACTTCCGGTAGGTGACCGGGCTGGTGACCCAGGAGTTGCAGGGACCGCCGTACCCGCCCCGGTAACGGGCCTGGACCACGTGCGGGTCGGTACCGGGGAGCGCGGCGCAGGCGGTGAGCAGCAGGGGGAGGCAGAGCGCGGCGAGGCGGAGGGCGTTCATCGGCGACCAGGGTGCGGGAAGGGGAGGGCGGGCGGACCCGGGCTGAAGGCGGCTTCGCGCTTCTGGACCCGCCAGTAGATGTAGGCGCCGACGCTCCCTATGAAGGCGAGCGGCAGGAGGCTCAGGAACAGGGTGACCCCGATGAAGGCGCCGCGGCTGGCCTCCTTGGGATCGGTGCAGGTCGCGCACGCGAGGGCGACGCCGGGATGCGCGGCGAGCAGCGTGAGCGCCACCGCCAGGCGACGAAGGGCGCCGGGGCGGCTCACAGGTACACCATCGCGTAGAGGATCGGCCACAGCCCCACCACGAAGTACCAGAACACCTGTACCGCCTGGAGGAGGTGGGGGCTCATCGTGCCCGCTGCCTTGCGGCGGATCGCCCACGCCAGCACCCCGAGGGCGGCGACGCAGTGGATCGCGTGGATCCCGACGATCATGTAGACGAAGCTGCCGTGGGCGCTGGAGTGGATGGTGAGGCCCTGGCCGACCATGCGGACGGCCTCGTACACCTGATAGGCCACGAATCCCGCGGCGAGGACCAGGGCGGTGACCATCGCGCGCAGCGTCTTCGCGGCGTCGGTGCGTTCGAAGCGACCGGCCAGGAACATGGCGAGCCCCGAGAGGGTCAGGGCCAGGGTGGCGACGGCCGTCTCTCGTACCGGCAACGCCGGATCCCAGGGCGGCGGCCACTCGCCGACCGCCGCCCGGGCGCCGACGATCTGGTACGCGCTGATGAACCCGGCGAAGAGCATCACCTCCGTACCCACGAAGATGATGACGGCCAGGACTTCGCTCTCGATCACCGGGGCCAGGCGGCGGGGTCGGGGAGGACGGAGGACCTGTACGTCGGTGCTCATGGATCAGTGCCCGGCCGGGGCTGCTTCGTGAGCGGGCGCTGCTCCAGCTTCGTGCCCCGCCGCGGCATCGTGGCCGCCGCCGTGGGTAGCGTGGACCGCCGGTCGGTTTTCGGCGCCGCGGTTCACCCAGTTCATCCCGAAGTGTTTCATCACGTCCGGCGAGACCGCCGCGAAGAACACGAGGAGCAGACCGAGGCAGACCACCAGCAGGTAGACGACGAACTTCCGCTCGACGTCGAGGTGCATGAAGTACTTGGCGACCAGGTAGGCCTTGACCACGGCGATGCCGAACGCAGTGATCAGCGTGATGCTGCGGATGCCGATCATCGGACCCGTCACGCTGATGACGAAGAGCACCATCAAGACCGCCCACACCTTCACGTAGTTGGTGTGGTGACCGCCGGCGGCGTGGCCGGCATCGGCGTGGTCGCCGTGGGCGTGGGTGGTGGGGGTTGACATGGGGACCTCGCGCCTAGTGGGCGATGTACAGGAGCGGGAAGAGGAAGATCCAGACGATGTCGACAAAGTGCCAGTAGATGCCGATGAGCTCGACCCTCTGCAGCTCCTTGTTCTTCATCGCGTCCATGGCGACGATGCCCATGATCACCGCGCCGGCGATGACGTGGAGGGCGTGAAGCCCGGCCGCCACGTAGTAGAACGACCAGAAGGTGTTGGCGGTGATGGTGTAGCCGTGCGAGATCTCGGTGGTCCACTCGACCGCCTTGATGCACACGAAGAGGATGGCGCCGAACATGGTCACGCCAAGCAGCTTCGCGGCCTTCTTGCCGTCTCCCTGTTCGGCCGCCTGGTGCGCGAGGACCGCGGTGAGGCTCGACGTGAGCAGCACCACCGTGTTCGTGCCCCCGAACCACACGTTGGTGTGCTGCGCGTAGTCGGCCCACTCGGGGTGACCCAGGCGGTGCATGACGTAGCCGGCGAGGAGCCCGCCGAAGATCACGATCTCGGAGGCGATGACCCACCAGACCGCGAGGCGCCCCGTGGGGAGGCCTGCCGCAGTTCGGGTGGTGGCGATGGGACGAACCATGGGAGGGAGTCTCCTGGGGTCTACGTGGGGGAGTTCTGGGGCCAGAAGTCGTCGTCACGGCCGGGTACGCTGTACTCGTAGGGGCCGCGGTAGACCTCGGGGAGGGGATGGAAGTTGCCGTGTCCCGGGGGCGAGGGCGTCTGCCACTCGAGGGTGTTCGCCCTCCAGGGGTTGGACTCGGCCACCTTGCCTTTGAACATGCTGTAGACGAAGTTCACCAGGAACAGCGGCTGGGCCGCCAGCATGACGAGCAGCGAAATGGTGGCGAACACCCGCAGGCTCTGCAGCTCCGGCGTGGCCAACTCGGGGAAGTTGGCGTAGTCGAAGATGCGGCGGTGGTCCCCGGCGGCGCCGAGCATGAACAGCGGAATGAAGATCCCGTTGAAGCCGATGATCGTGATCCAGAAGTGGATCTTGTTCACCATCTCGTTCATGTGCCGGCCCCACATCTTGGGGAACCAGTAGGTGATCCCGGCGTAGGTGCCGATGATGGCGATGGGGAAGAAGGTGTAGTGGAAGTGGGCGACCACGAAGTAGGTGTCGTGGAAGTAGATGTCCGCGCCGGACGCGCCGAGGAAGATCCCGGTCACGCCGCCGATCAGGAACTCGGCGATGAAGGCGAGGGCCCAGAGCATCGGCACCGAGAAGGTGATCGAGCCGCCGTAGAGGGTGGCGATGTAGACGAACAACATCTCCGCGATGGGGATGGAGATGAGCACCGTCGTGACCGAGAACACGTTCGCCATGCGGGGGTCGATGCCCGCGATGAACTGGTGGTGGGCCCAGACGAAGAAGCTGAGCACGCCGGTGCCGATCGTGGTGTACAGCACCGTCTTGTAGGCGAAGAGGCGCTTGCGGGAGAAGGTGCAGATGATGTCGGCGACGAAGCCGAGGGCGGGGAGGAGCACCACGTAGACTTCGGGGTGACCGAAGAACCAGAACAGGTGCTGCCAGAGGACGGGGTCACCGCCCTTGTCGGGGTCGAAGAAGCCGGTGTTGAGGGTCTGGTCGAAGAGCAGCATCGCCGCGCCGGCGATGAGCGGACCGACCGAGGCCATGAACAGGATCGACGCGATGACGATCATCCAGACGGTCATCGGGATGTCGTACATCTTCATCCCGGGGGCCCGGGAGTTCATGGCGGTGGTGACGAAGTTGATACCACCGAGGAGGAACGCCACGAACTCCAGCGCCACCGCGAGGAGCCAGAGGCTCGGCCCATAGGGCGTGAGGTTGTACTCGGACTTCGCGGCGAGCGGGGGGTAGGACGTCCAGGCGCCGCCGAAGCCGCCGCCCTGCACGAAGAAGGAGGCGACCAGGATGATCGCGCTGACCAGGAAGATCTGGTAGCTCAGGCGATTGAGCCGCGGGAACACCATGTCGTCGCAGCCGATCATGAGCGGGATCAGGTAGTTCCCGAAGGCCGCGATCAGCACGGGCATCGCGACCCAGAAGATCATGATCGCGCCGTGGTTGGTGATCAACATGTTGTAGTCGCCACCGGTCACCAGGCCGTAGCCGGGCACCGGCTGCCCCGGGAACGCCAGCTGCATCCGGAACACGTACGCGAAGTAGGCCCCGATGACGCCCAGTACCATCCCGGTGAGGAGGTACTGCTTCGCGATCATCTTGTGGTCGGTCGACCAGAAGTAGTGGACAAACCAGCTCTCTTGAGCATGGTGACCGTGCGCGTCGTGCGCATGGGCGTGGGATTCCGCCATGGGGGTCTTGCTCCAGTCCTAAGGACGGTTGGCCGCGAGGGAGGGGGTCGGGTTCGCGACCCAGGCCGCGTGCGCTTCGGGGTAGTCGATGTAGATGCGGGCCGGCATGAGGGCGTGCCCGATGCCGCAGATCTCGGTGCACTGGATGTCGTACGCGCCGGTCTTGGTCGGCTTGAACCAACCGGTGATCACGCGGCCGGGGATGGCGTCCTGCTTGAGGCGGAACACCGGCACGCTGAAGCTGTGCAGCACGTCGAGGGCGGTGAGCTCGAAAGTGTAGGTCTTGCCCAACTCGACGTGGAGCTCGTCGATCATGCTGATGTCGTCGGGGGTGTCGAGCTTCCCGTCGGGGCCGGCGTGCTGGAAGGTCCAGGCCCACTGCTGGGCGGTGATCCGAATCGTCTCGTCGCTGGGCGGGATCTGGATCTTGATGTGCGACCAGACGCTGATGGCGCCCACGATCAGGGCGACGTCACACAGCAGGATGATGCGGTGCGGCCACTCCACCCAGGTGTGCTTGAGGGAGTGCTCGAGGTCGTCGCCCACGTACATCGCCTGGTGGCCGGCGCGCGCACGGAACTTCCAGATGAGCCAGAAGAACATCCCCTCGGCGAGGACGAACCACACGCCGACGATGATGGCGATGAGCCAGACCAGGTCGTCGATCTTGTGCGCGAAGCTGGACGCCTGCACCATGTAGTGTTCGAGCATCGGCAGACCTCAGGAGAGAACGTAGACGATCACGGAGAGGCCGAAGGCGACCACTCCGGCCATGGTGATGAGGAACACGGTTCGGGCCAGCGCCTCGGACTCGGTGGGGGGAGAACCTGACGACATGGGCGCCTCAGTTCGCGGGGAGGGTTTGGATGTAGGCGGCGAGGTCCATCATCGCGGCTTCGTCGGCGATGCCGCCGGCGATGGCCTTCATCTGGGCGCCGGAGGCGTCGGCCGGATCGTACGCGCGAACGCCGCCCTTGAACTTGGCGAGCTGCTTGACGACGTACCAATCCTGGAGCTGGGCGATGGGGGGAGCCTTCAGGACTTCGTTCCCCTTGCCGTCCGCACCGTGGCATGCGGAGCAGGTGGCGAAGGCGGCCTGGCCCTTGGCGACGTCTCCCACCACGGCGGCCGAGGCCCGGGTGTAGGGGAGCGTGGCGACGTACGCCGCGACGGCGTCGATGTCGGTCTGGCTCTTGAGCGTGCGGGACATGGGCCGCATGCGGAGGCCTTCCTGGTCCTGTGCGTGCGCCCCGCGCATCCCGTTCTTGTAGCTCGTGAGCTGGGCCGTCAGGTACCAGACGGGGAGCCCGGCGATCTGGGGAACGGTGATGTCGGGCTGCCCGTGGCCGTCGGCGCCGTGGCACGGCGCGCAGTTCTGGTAGAGAACCTCGCCTCGGGCGGTGCCTTCAGCCGGCATAGTGGAGCATCCGGCAGATGCCACCGCGAGCACGAGGGCTGCGGTAAATCGATGAGCCAGAACCATGTGTGGTCACTCCGAGAGGGAGGTTCGATCGAGTGGTCGACCGTCCGGCCGCACCACTTAGCCCATCCACTGGGATCAGGCACTCAGAATTTGGCGGACCCGCGCGAGCGCGCCCGGTGTGGCGATCAGACCCGCCAGGCCGGCGATCGCGAACCACTGGAGGGCATAGTGGGCGCTGGTGTCGTCTCGTGCGGGAACCGCCGCGAATCCGTCGAGTGGCGGGGTGGAGGTGACCCGGACGCCGCCGGGGGGGCCGGCGGTCACGAACCACTCCAGATCGGACCCGGTGGCCAGCCGCAGCACGAGGGTGGAGCGAGGCGGCCAGATCCGGGTCCCGTGGCCCTCGAACGGTGTCGCGTCGGGCGCGCCGCCGAGGGGCTGCAGGCGGCCGGTCAGCACGCGGGGGGTCTGGTCGGCGAAGGCGGCCCGGGCCCACTCCGCGACACCCTCGGCGGGGACCCACCCCCGGTCCACGAGCACCGTGCGGCCGTCGTCCCTCCGAAACCGCTGAAACGCGCCGTACCCGTGGTTCAGCCCGTCCGAGCGGCTGGCCTCGAGGTGGACGGCGCCGTCGTAGTGGCCCTTCCAACGCACCTCCCGCCATGCGGCGCCGGCGTCGATCGGGTCGTCGTCTCCGAGCGTCGGCAGCCCGACGACGCGCATGGCTGCCTCCCGATCGACGTTCCGCTCGGTGTGCCGCCCCACCTGCCAGAATCCCAGCCCGACGGCGAGCAGCGCCACCACGACGGCGCCGACGCGCAATCCGGTGGGGACGTGGACGGGCTTGGCCTGCACGCGTCCGCCTACCACCGCGGGCAGTCGCGGACTACCCGCCGTCGGTCGTTCCCCGTCGGCGCGTCGGTTAGCCACCGTGGTGACTCCGAGCCGCCCCTCCCGCACCGCCGAGGTCGTGTGTTTCATGCGCGCCGTCGACCAGACGCGCCCCGTGGCCGACCGCATCGTCGATGACCCCTACGCCCCCTGGTTCCTCGGCAGCCTCGCGCGGGCTCAGCTCGCGACCGGGCGCTTCGCCAAGGTGATCCTCCCCAGCCTGACCGGCTACATCCAGGTCCGTCACCGCTACATGGACGATCGGCTGGTGACGGCGCTCGCCGATCCCGGGGTCGAGCAGGTGGTGGTCCTGGGCGCCGGGTACGACATGCGGGCCTATCGGTTCGCCGACGCGCTCGCCGGGCGACCGGTCTTCGAGGTGGACTACCCCTCGACCGCCCGCCGGAAGCAGCGCCTGCTCGCGGGCCGTGCGCTGCCGAACGCGGACGTACGCCGGGTCCAGATCGACTTCGAGACCGAGACGCTGCCGGGCGTGCTGGGTCCGGCGGGGTTCCGTACCGGGGCCCGCACCTTCTTCTTCTGGGAGGGCGTCTCCATGTACCTCACGCGCGCCGCGGTGAAGGGCACGCTCTCCACCTTGCGGGACCTGGGCGGACCGGGTTCGGAGCTGACGATGGACTTCTGGCAGCTGCTCGACTCCCCGGACCTCGTCGCCACGGCGCACCGCGTCTCGGCCGGTCTCCTCCACTTCCTCAACGAGCCCGTGACCTTCGCCCTGCACCCCGAGGATGCGCCGGACTTCCTTGGCCACCTCGGCTGGAAGACGTCGGACGTGGCGGATTCCGCGGTGCTCGCCGCGCGGTACGTGCGCGACGGGCGGCCGGTGTACCCCGCCATGTTCGTCGTCCACGCGGTGGCCCGATGAACAGCCTGGACACCACGGTCGCCCCGGGCTGGGACACCTTGGAGACGGCGCTCCGCGCGGCGCACGGCGGCGAACCCCCCGAAGCCCACTTCGGGACCCTCGTGAAGTACTCCGTGGGCGGCCCCGACCCGATCGACGGGGTCTCGATCTACCGGGTCGGGGATCACCTGCACTACATCAGCTTCGGGTTCACCGAGCTGTACGTGAAGGAGACGGAGGATCCCGAGACCAGCGGCTACGGCTTCGAGCTCAGCTTCCGGCTCGCCCACACCGGGCTCGACGTCCCCACCTGGCCCATCGGCGTGATGCAGAACCTCGCGCGGTACGTCTTCCGCACCGGGAACGTCTTCGCGCCCGGTCACCACCTCGACGCCAACGGCCCGCTGCTCGAAGGGTCCGACACCGAGCTGCGCGCCCTGGTGTTCACCGAGGACCGCGGTCTGCCGGACTCGGTCGTGTCTCCCTTCGGCCGGTTTCGCTTCCTGCAGATGGTGGGGATCAGCCTCGGGGAGCTGGAGGCGGCCCGTACCTGGTCGAGCGCCGGGGTGCTGGCGCTGCTCGAGCGGGCCTCGCCGCTGCTGGTCACCGATCTCTCGCGGGCGTCCCAGGCCGAGGCCCCGGCGTTTTGCGCCGAGGTGGCCGAGGGCGTGGCGCGGGAGGGGACCTCCCAGGGGGCGATCCTTGACCCTACCCTGGCGATCGGGCGCGCTCCGTCAGGGCTGGCCCTCGCGGTCACCAGTCGGACCGTCGCCGAGCTCGCGCGGCTGTTGCGGGGCCGGATCCCGTTCGGTCGGGGCTTCGTGCTCCTCGGCAGCGGGCCGGCGGTGCGCTTCGAGCCCGGAGAGCGCGGAGCGGTCGAGCAGGCGCCCCACGGGGTCACGGTGACGGTCCCTCCGGCGGTCGCCCTGGCCGCCTCGGCGTCGCTGCGCCCGGTGCGCGGCGGGCAGCCCTTTCCCGGGGTTCCCGGCCTGTATCTGGAGGTCTCTCCCTTCGTGATCCGGGATCGTGAAGGGCAGGTCCTGGCCGAGGAAGGATGATGCTCGCCCTGGTACTCCTCGTGGCGTGTGCCGCGCCCGACCGGCTGTCCGTGGTCGCCGACGCGGCCTCGACCCCCCTGCTCGGCGAATTCGTGAGCTTCCTGGACGACGCGCGGGTCACCCTCGGCGGAGATGGCGGGGTGCGGGTGGAGGTGTACAGCGACCTCGACTGCACCGAGTGCTACGAGGTGTCCGGCGAAGGCGGCGCCTGGGTCATCCACGGCGGGCTGCCGCTGGGGGTGCAGTACGGGCTCGCCGACGTGCTCGAGCGGCAGGGCTACGGCTTCTACCACCCCTACGAGACCCGCCTCCCCACGGCGTTTCGGCGCCCCGGCAAGCTCCCGGTCGAGCGTTTCGATCCGGTGGTGGCGCGACGCGGCATCCACGCCCACACCCTCCACCCCATCGAGGGCCTCGCCGCCCTCTGGGTCCCCAACGACACCGAGGAGGCCGCGCGCATCGTGGATTGGCTGGTCAAGAACCGCGGCAACCACCTCCAGTGGCCGGGTCTGGACGACATCCAGTCCGACGAGACGACGCGCCTCGCCTGGGAGGCCCACACCCAGGGCATCGTCGCCGATGCCCACGCCCGTGGTGTCACCGTCGGGCTCGGGGTGCAGCTCTTCGGAGAGAGCAACCTGCAGAAGGCGTTCGACCTGCTCGACACCGTCGGGACCCCCGAGGCGCAGGCCGAAGAGATGGACCGTCGCCTCGCGGGCATCGCCGGCGTGGACTGGGACGTGATCAACCTCTCCTTCGGCGAGTTCTTCGGCGCCGACCCCGCCACCTTCATCGCCTCGGCGAGCCTGGCCTACCAGCGGATCCAGGCGGCGATGCCGGGCGTGGACGTGCCGGCCACGATCCACGTCGGGAACTACCCCGACCTGCGCGTGACCTACGAAGGGGAGGAGCAGCTCTACTACTTCCTCGTCCAGTACGCGGACCCGGGGATCCGCCCCTGGATCCACAGCGTCATGTACTACAACCTCTACGAGGATGCAGGCGGCGCCTACCTCCACGACACCTTCGACGAGCACCGGGCCTTCCTCGAGGCGCGGCTCGCGGCCGATCAGCCGGTGGGGTACTTCCCCGAGTCCGCCTACTGGGTGGCCTTCGACAACCCGGTTCCGCAATACCTCCCCATCTACCTGCGTTCTCGCGGGCGGGACCTGGAGTCGTTGATCCCGCAGGGCCTCGACGACCACGTGGTCTTCTCCTCGGGATGGGAGTGGGGCTACTGGCAGGGGGACGTGATCAGCTTGCGGATGAGCTGGTCGGGGCGCACCTGGGAGGAAGAGGTGGCGGCGGTACTGGAGCCGGCGTCCGCGGCCGTGGTGGTGGACCTCGCCAACCTTCAGCACGACGCGCTCTTGGAGCAGCGATTGGCGCCCTGGCTGGCCGGTCGGGACGTGATCGTGGACGCGGGTGACGCCACCGGCATCGTCTCCCAGCCGGACCGCCCCTCGTACCCGGAGGTGGTGGCGATGTCCGCCGCTGACCGCGCGGCGCTGACGTCGTCGGTGGTCGATCCGCTCGGGACCTACGCCGACGCCGTCGCCGGGCTGAGCACGCTGTCCGGCGACGGCTGGGCCGACGAGATCGACGAGGGTGTGTCCATCGACGCCCTGCGCGCCCGGTTCGCCGCCCGCACCCTAGGCGCGGTGATCGCCTGGGCCGACGGCGGGGACCCGGCGAGCGCGCTGGCCGACGCCGAGGCGGCGCTCACCGAGGCCGAGGGGGTGGTGGCCCGTCGGGCGGCCGCCTTCCACGATCCCGACGGCGAGCGGTGGACCCGCGCGAACTGGACCAACCCCACGATCTACGACTACGGGTACCTCCGCGAGGCGGACACGCTGTGTTTCTGGCGTCGGGAGCGTGCGCAAGCAAGAAACCTCGTCCTCCTGGAGGAGAACGAGGTCCCTGCGTGCGTGTTCTGATCCTGCGCCGGACCGGGGCTAGAACGCCCAGCCCAGGCCCACCGAGACGGTCGGGAGCACGCCGTGGTACGCGTCGGTGAACACGGCGGAGGCGCCGACCGAAGCCTGCACGGTGAGGGGCACGTCGAAGGTGTGCTTGGCGCCGATCGAGGGGCCGATGGAGAAGCCGTTGCTGGTCGGGGCGAACGCCCGGGCGTTGCCGTAGTCGGCGCCCATGGCGAGGTAGAGCCCGCCGTCGAAGTCCCCGGAGATGTAGCCGCGCAACGCGGTGCCCAGGGTGTACCGGAGGCCCTCCTCGTTGGCGCCCAGGCCGCCTTCGATCACGAAGCCGGCCTTCCGACCGACGCTGAACTCACCGGTCACGTCCGCCATGCCGTTGACCGCCTCGAAGGCGTCCACCGAGAGCACGAAGTCGTGGGTGGGTTCGGCGGCGACGCGGGCCGGGGCAGCGCGCGGCGGGGGAGGGGGCGCCCGGTGCACCACGACGGTGCGCCGGGGGGGCGGGCCGCGGCGGGGGCCGTAGGCCGGGGTGTACCGGGGGGCGTAGGCCGCGGCGTGACCACGGGGGCGCCCGTGGTCGTGGCGGTCGCGGACGTCTTCCCGACGATCCCGGACGTCTTCGTCGCGGTCGCGCGCGTCCTCGCGGCGGTCGGCGGTGCCGCCGTCATGCCGGGCGTCGGCGCGATCCTCGCGGTGATCGCGCGCGTCTTCGTTCCGGTCCCGGCTGTCTTCGGCGCGATCACGGGAACCACCGGCGAGGGCGAGGGGGGCGAGGAGCAGGAGCGAGGTCAACATCACGTTCTCCGAGTCGAACGTGGTACGCATCCCCCCGCGCCTTCCTTCAAACGGTGATGTTCCGTGACCTCTCTTTCTTCAATTCCCCCGCTCGTCCTGGTCGCGACCGGGGGCGCACTCGGGGCCTGCGGTCGCTACCTTGGCGTGTCGGGGGCGCTGGCGCTCGGGGCCCGCGCGGAGGTGGGGACCTGGGGCGTGAACGTCGTCGGCTGTTTCTTTCTGGGCGTGCTGATCAGCCGGGTGAGTGATCCCTCGCTGCGCCTCCTGCTCGGCACGGGCGTGTTGGGGGGGTTCACCACCTTCTCCACGTTTTCGGTCGATACCCTGGTGCTCGTCGCCGAGCAGCGCCTCGGCCACGCGGCGCTGTACGTCGTGGGCAGCGTGGCCGTGGGCCTCTTCGGCTGCGCGCTGGGCCAGTGGGCGGGTGGGGCGCTCCCGTGAGCCGGACGCTGTTCGTGGGCGACGTACACGGCTGCGCGCAGGCGCTCGCGCGGGTGGTGGACGACGCGCGCCCCGACCGGGTGATCCTGGTCGGCGACGTGTTTCCCAAAGGACCGGATCCGGCGCGTACCTGGGACGTCATCCGCGACGTGGGCGCCGAGGCGGTCATGGGCAACCACGACGAGCGGCTGATCGCGGCCTGGGGTCGGGCGGGGGACTCGGTGCACCACCGCACCTGGCCCCTGTTGCCCGACGCCGCCCGCGCCTGGCTCCAGGCCCTCCCGTTGAGCCTGGTCGGGCCCGACTGGCGCGTCGTCCATGCCGGCGTACATCCCACCGGCGGCTTCGAAGCCACGACCCGCTCCCAGGTGCTCACGATGCGGCGCTGGCCGGACGACGCCCACCCCGAGAACCCGTTCTGGTGGGAGGTGTACCAGGGCACTGAGCGCATCGTGTATGGGCACGACGCGCTCCGCGGCCTTCAGCTCCACGCGCGGACGCTGGGGCTGGACACCGGCTGTGTGTACGGCGGGCGGCTCTCCGGCCTGATCATCGAGACCGAAGAGCTCTACCAGTCCGACCCGGAGGGGAATCGGGTGGGGTAGCCCCACCCGCCCCTCATCGCGCGATCAGCCGCCGAACGCGCCGGTGGCGGCGGTGACGACCATCTTCATCTCGTTGCCGAGCCCTTCGATCTGGTTCGGCAGCTGCTTGATGGCCTTGACGTTGTCCCCGACCACCTTGAGCGCGGTCGGGATGTCGACGCCGTCGACCTTCATCGTGGGGACCTTCATCGGGAAGCCGGCCGCCGTGGCGCCGAGCGCCTTGGCTTCGGGGAGCATCCCCGCCGTCTCCTTGGCGGCGCGCCCGCTGACTTCGATCATCGCGTTGGCGGCGTCGATCGCGGCCTGGACGTTCTCGGGCATGGCCTCGGAGGCCTCGAGCTTGGGCATCGCGCCGCCGGTGGCGATCTTGACCTTCCCCATGGCCTTGGCCTTGAGGTCGTTGAAGGCGGTGCCCACCGGGGCGTCCTTGGCGATGCCGAGGGCCTCGTTCAGGTGGGTCCGGGCGCCGCAGACTTCGGTGGTCTGGGTGGCGACGGAGGCCTGGAGAGCGGAGGCCTTGGTGAACACGGCGTCCATCTCGGGGATGCCGCTGTTCTTGATCGCGGGCGCGGTGACGGCGCACGGATCGGGCGGCGCGGTCTCCTTCTTGCCGGCGAACGCGGCCGGCGCGAAGCCGAGGGAGCCGACGAGGAAAGCGAGGGTGAGGACGGAGCGGGTATTGGACATCGGTTGACTCCCCAGAGGGTTTGGCAGTGAGCGCGGCGCGCGGTAACCGAACGCGTATGTGCATGCCAACTTCCAACAGCGTAAGTCCGCGGTAAGGCGGCCCGGCGTGCGCATCCTCCACCTGTATCGGCCTCGGGTCCCCACTTCGCGCGCGCAGGCGATCCAGGTGTTGCACACGTGCCACGCCCTGGCGCGTCGGGGCCACACCGTGACCCTGCTCGCGGACCGGGTCGGACCCGAGGATGCCGACGCCATCGCGCCCGTCGTCGACGTCGACGCGGCGCTGGAGGCCTACGGCCTCGACCGCCCCGCGGGCCTGGACCTCCGCCTCGCTCCGTCCCGCCACCCCACCGCGGCCGGGCTCTGGTTCCGCTGGGCGCGCGCCCGTTGGGAGGGGGATCTCGTGTACGCGCGGGCGAAGCGGTACGTGTCGGCCATCCCGGACACCGTGCCGGTGGTCGTCGAGGCGCACGAGGTCGACTCGCTCGCGGATGTGGAAGCGGGGCGGGACCCGACCGCCAACCGCGCGCTGGAGGCGGCGGTGTACGCGCGCGCGGCCGGGGTGGTCGCGAACGCCACCGGCACCCTCGAGCGCCTCGAGGCGACGGTGTCTCTGCCGGCCCACCGCCGGGTGATCTGGAACGCCACGCGGGCGGACCGGGTGATCACCCGGTCTCCGGGGCCGGGCCGTCGGGTGGGGTACACCGGCTCGCCGCGGGACTGGAAGGGGGTGGGGGCCCTGGCCGCCGCAGTCGACCTGTGGCCGGACGACGTGCGCCTCGAGCTCGTCGGCGGGGGTGACGTGCGGCATCCCCGGGTCGACGTGGTGGCGCCGGTCGCCTACGGCGCGCTCCCGGAGCGGCTCGCCCGCTACGATGTCCTGCTGCTGCCGCTGCTGGACAACCTCTACGGGCGTCACCTCGCCAATCCGCTGAAGCTCTGGGACTACCTCGCGACCGGCATTCCCATCGTCGCGGCCGACCTCCCCTCGGTGCGGGGGGTCGCGGGTGACCGCCTGTACTACTACCAGCCCGGCGACGTCGGCTCGCTGGCTGCCGCCGTAGGCCGCGCCCTCGCGGCCGGTCCGCAACCCACCTGGGTCCGCACCTGGGACGACCGCGCCGAGGAGATCGAGCGGTTCCTGGGGGAGGTCCTCCGGTGATCCTCTACGTGCTGCGCTACTGGCCGACGCTCACCGAGACCTTCGCCCACGCCGAGATCTCCGGGATCCCCGGGGTCCAGCTCGCCACCTTCGGAGCCCGGGAAGGCGACGGGTCGGGGCTGGGGGTGCCCGTCCACCGCGCGCCCCATCGGTGGGGGTGGCTCCGGGTACTCCCCGCGCTGATCGTCGAGTGGCTCCGGGCCCCGGGCTGGGTTCCGGTGCGGGTGCTGTGGCTCACCTGCCTGGTGCGGCGCGCGCGGCGGGTGCACGTCCACTTCGCGGGGGAGGCCGCCGAGTGGACCCGGCGGGCCTGCGCGCGCGCGGGGGTGCCGTACTCGGTCACCGTCCACGCGGTGGACCTGTGGCGGCCAGCGGCGTGCTTCGCGGCGGTGGTCCGCGAGGCGGTGACGGTGGTGACGGTGAGCGAGGCCAACCGCGTCGCTCTGGCCGCGTTCGGCGTCGACGCGGTGGTGGTGCGGTGTGGGGTCGCGCCCGCCGCGCGCGCCACAACGCGCGAAGTGGTCCTCTCCGTGGGGCGGAACGTGCCCAAGAAGGGGCTCGACCTGGTGGTCGCGGCCGCCCGCCGGCTCCCCGAGACCCGGTTCGTCCTGGTCTCCGACCTCGCCGACCCGGGCCTCCCCAACCTCCGCGTGACCGGGCTGATCCCCCACGCCGAGGTCCTGGCGTGGATCCAGCGCGCCCGCGTCCTCCTGCAGCCGTGTCGGGTGGCGGTCGACGGGGACCGGGACGGAGTTCCGGTGGTGCTCCTCGAGGCCCTCGCGGCTGGCGTGCCCGTCGTCACCACCGGTGTCTCCGGCATCCCCGAGGTGGTGGACGACACGGTGGGGTGGCTGGTGCCCCCCGACGATGTGGACGCGATCGTCGCCGCCCTCGGTGCGGAGCCTGAGGAGGCGGTGCGGCGCGGGGCGCGGGGGCCCGAGCGGTTGGCCGCGCGCGGCTGTGCCCTCGCCGCCCAGGTGGCCCGGATGGGCGAGATCCTCGGGGTCGTCGGGGTGGGCGAACGGCGATCGGCAGGGTAGGTCATCGCGGTCGGAGGCGTCCGTGCTTTTCCTCGTCGTTGGCGCATGCACGAGTTGGATCGATCAGAAGCCCTCCTGCAAGCTGGACGTCTACGAGTGGGCGGACGACCTGACGGCCCACATCCTCACCGGCCCGGGGGATGGCAGCTTCGACTATGACCCGGTGGACACCCCGCGCGACACGTTGAGCGGGAAGTACAAGCTCCAATCGGGTGATTTCACGTGGGAGACGGGCTACGTGGCCGACTACTGGCTGCGCGCGGCCTCCGTGAGCGGGTACGGGACTGCCTACCACAACGGGGACCTCGACGTCCGGTACACCACCGCGTACACCGACACGCTCGGGGAGACCTGGTCCACCGAGTCCCGTACCTTCCGGGAGGGCTGCAACGTCGTGGCCCAGACCTGGACCGAAGGCGACGAAGAGAACCTGATGGAGCAGGTGGGTGCGTTCGACTCGGAAGACTCCTACCACTGGTCCATGGAGGTGGCCGGGTACAGCTTCCAAGGCGGACAACGCCGGAATCTGTCCTACACCTGGAACCAGGACGCCGACAACGGGACCTACTCGGAGTCCTACGAGTGGTCGCCGACCGGCAAGGGCGAGGGGGTGTGGTCCGGCGAGTGCTACGACACCGGCTGCACCTGCGACGCCAGCTACGTCAATCGCTTCGACGGCGGTCAGGAGCAGTCGATCGAGATCCTGTGCGACGGCGCGCACTTCGCGGACTTCTCGAGCGATTACGACTACGAAGGCGCGGGCACCGCGCACTACGTCTACGACGACGGCACCACCTGCGACCTCGAAGTGCAGGCCGACGGCGCGTGTCGGTACACCTGTTCGGACGACTCGTCCGGGCGTTGTTAGCGGCATGGGGCTGCGTGATCGACTGCGGGGGCTGCTGGCCCGCCCTGCGCCCACGGTCCCGGCGGCCCGACGGGTCCCCGAGGCCCCGCGCCCGATCCACCCCGTGATCGGGGTGCGGGTGCCGGTCGCCGGCGGGGTCCCCGGCGCGAGGGTGGTGTCGGTCGGCGAGGACCCGACCGGTCGCGATCGGGCCGCGCCCTGGGTGGTGGTGGCGCCGGAGCGGTGGGAGGCCGCGGCGGAGGCCGAGTGGCTGGCGGCGAACGGGTTCCGGTCGGTCGGCTGGCGCGAGGGGGCCGCATGAGGTCGATGACCGGCTTCGGCCGCGGGGAAGCGTCGAACGGGACGGTCACGGTGGTGGTCGAGCTCAAGACGGTCAACAACCGCTTCCGGGACGTCCAGATCCGCCTCCCGCGCGAGTACAACGTGCTCGAGTCGCGCATCAACGCGTTGCTCAAGGACCACGTGCATCGGGGGCGGATCGAGGTGGCGGTGCGCCGTTCCTCGTTGGAAGGGGCCACGGTGGTGGTGCCCGATCTGGCAGTGGTGGACCAGCTCCGAGCCGCGGCCCGCGCGATCGCCGAGCGGCTCTCCCAGCCCGTGGCGGACCTCCCGCTCGCGGCGGTCATGGCCATGCCCGGCGTCCTGGTGGCGGCCGAGTCCGAACCGGACGCGCTCGTCGAGTGGCCGCTGATCGAGGTGGCGGTGGAGTCGGCTGCCGCCGAGCTTGCGGCGATGCGCGGAGTCGAAGGGCGTGCCCTGGCGGTGGACCTGGGGCGCCACCTCGCCGAGGTGGACCGGCTCCGCGCCGAGATCGCGGCGGCGTCGGACGGCCTGGTCGAACGGCTGCGGGTGCGGCTCACCGAGCGAGTGAGTCGCCTGGTCGGAGACCGGGTCGAGCCGGGGCGCCTTGCGCAGGAGGCGGCGCTGCTCGCCGACAAGGCCGACGTCGCCGAGGAGCTGGTCCGGCTGCACTCGCACATCGAGCAGTTCCAGGCCGCGCTGGTGGCGGACGAGCCCGTCGGTCGTCGCCTGGACTTCCTCCTCCAGGAGATGAACCGCGAAGTGAACACCATCGGTTCCAAGGCCGCCGAACACCCGGTCTCGGCGCGCGTGGTCGAGCTGAAGACCATCCTCGAGCGGCTCCGCGAGCAAGCCGCGAACGTGGAGTAGGCGCGGGATGTCCCAACTCAAGGCCTGGCATCCGCCCGATCGGGGCGCGCTCTTCGTCGTGAGCGGTCCGTCGGGCGCGGGCAAGAGCACCCTCCTCAAACGGGCGTTCGCGCGGATCCCCGGGTTGTCCTTCTCGGTCTCGGTCACCACCCGCCGACCGCGTTCCGGGGAGCGGGACGGCGTCGACTACCACTTCGTCGACGCGGAGCGGTTCGCGTCGCTGCGCGATGCCGGGGAGCTCCTCGAGCACGCCGAGGTCTACGGGACCTTCTACGGCACCCCCCGGGCGCCGGTGCTGGACGCGCTCGCCGAGGGGCGCTCCATCGTGCTCGACGTCGACATCCAGGGGGCCGCGCATGTCCGCCTGACCCACCCCGACGCGGTCACCATCTTCATCCTGCCCCCCAGTCCGGACCACCTGCGGGAGCGGCTCGAGGCCCGCCAGACCGATCCTCCGGCGGTGATCGACCGCCGGATGCGAGAAGCCGCCTCGCAGATGGTCGGCTGCGGGACCTACGACTACATCGTGCTCAACGACCACCTCGAGACCGCCGCGGCGCAGTTCGAAGGGGTGTTCCTCGCGGAGCTCTCTCGGGTGCAACGGCGCCTCGCTTGGGTGCGCGCCGCGGGCGGGACCGTCCCCACCTCCTCTTGACAGGGGTACAGTCCGGGAGCACTCTCTAAGGGGAGTCGCGCGCATACATGATCGAGGCGGTGGTCAAGCGGGTTCTGGAGTACGCCCCGGGCGCCGACACCTCCGTGATCCTCGACGCCTACCAGTATGCGGCCTTCGCGCACCGCGGGCAGGTCCGGAAGAACGGCGAGGACTACCTGATCCACCCGCTCGCCGTCGCGGCGATCCTCGCCGACCTGCGGATGGACGTGGAGACCATCGCCACCGGGCTCCTGCACGACACCATCGAGGACACCTTCGCCACCCGCGAGGAGATCGAAGGCCGCTTCGGCGCGGCCGTGGCGGACATGGTGGACGGCGTCACCAAGCTCTCCAAGCTCCAGTACCGGGGGAAGCTGGAGGAGCAAGCCGAGAACTTCCGTAAGCTCGTGCTGGCCTTCGGGAAGGACCTCCGCGTCATCATCGTGAAGGTGGCCGACCGCCTCCACAACATGCGCACCCTGGAGCACCACAAGCCCGACAAGCAGAAGACCATCGCCCGCGAGACCCTCGAGATCTACGCCCCGCTGGTGCATCGCCTGGGGCTGGACGTGGTCAAGGTGGAGCTGGAGGATCTCGGGTTTCGCTACCTGTACCCGGAGGAGTTCCAGGAGCTCTCCAACCAGCTCGCCGAGGCGTCGGTGGAGCGGGACGACTACGTCGAATCGACGATCCGGCTGCTGCACGACAGCCTCACCGAGCGGGGCCTCAGCGTCACCGTGACCGGTCGTATCAAGCACCTCTGGAGCATCCGCAACAAGGTGCGCAAGAGCGGGAAGTCGCTCTCCGACCTCCACGATCTGCTCGCGTTCCGGGTGATCGTGCCCGATCGGGACGCCTGCTACGTCACGCTCGGCTTCGTGCACAGCCAGTTCATCCCGGTGGACGGACGGCTGAAGGACTACATCGCCGTCCCCAAGTCGAACGCGTACCAGTCGCTCCACACCACGGTGGTCGGTCCGGACGGGCGGCACATCGAGATCCAGATCCGCACCCCGGCGATGAACCGCATCGCCGAGACGGGAATCGCGGCCCACTGGCGCTACAAGAACGGCCGCCTCGCGGTGTCCAACGCCGAGCTCGAGACCGCGGCGCGGCTGCGCGGCTTCATCGAGATGGCGCGGGACATCGAAGACCCCGCGGACTTCATGGAGGCGGCGCGGAGCGACCTCGGCGCCACGATCCACGTGTTCACGCCGAACCGGGACGTGGTCCTCCTCTCCGAAGGCGCCACCGCGCTCGACTTCGCGTACCAGGTCCACACCGAGGTGGGGAACCACGCGCAAGGGGCGAAGGTCAACGGGCGCCTCGTGCCGCTTCGCTCCGGCCTCAAGACCGGGGACACGGTGGAGATCGTCACCCACGCCGAAGCGCGCCCCTCCCGGGACTGGCTCGGATGGGCGCGGACGCACCGGGCCCTGGAGAAGATCCGCAAGAACCTCCGGGACCAGCTTGCCGACAACGGCTCGGCACTCGGTCGGGAGATCCTCGACGGGGCGCTGAAGAAGATCGGGAGCAGCTTCCGGCGGGTGCAGGAGGACCGGACCACCCTCGATCGGCTCCACGCCGCCGAGTACAAGGACTGGGAGGCCCTCTCCCTGGACCTGATGGGGGGCCGCATCAGCCCCGGAGAGGCCGCGCGGCTGCTCGTCCCCGAGCCAGCGCCCCCTGCGCCTCCGCCCGCCAGCGCGCTCGCGTCCTTCCTTTTGCGGGTGCGCAAGCAGAACGACACGGCGATCCTCGTGAACGGCGAGACCGACATCCTGGTCGACTACGCCCGCTGCTGCCGGCCGATGAAGGGCGAGTCGATCCTCGGCTACATCACCCGAGGGCGGGGCCTGTCCATCCACAAGTCCGAGTGCCCCATGGCGCGCGGCCTCGACATCGACCGCATCGTGCCGGTCGCCTGGGACGACACCGCCCGCACGCTGCACCAGGGCATGCTCCGCATCGTCTGCGACGACCGGCCGGGCCTCCTCGCGGACATCACCGGGCTGTGCGCGTCGAACCGGATCAACTTGTGGCGCGCCGACATGCGGGCCACGGACCCGGAGGGCGCCGTCTGCGACCTGGGGGTGGCCGTCCACGACATTGGCGAGCTCGGCCTGTTGATGCGCCGCCTCAAGGCGGTGCGCGGCGTCCTGAGCGTGGACCGCGGGACCGTCGCTTAGGGCGCCTAGAAATAGTAGTGCATCCCGACGCCCGGGGCGCCGCCCACGGTGAGCACGTTCACCCCGCCGTCGACGAGGTCCAGGTTGAGCCCCAGCTCGGCGGTGAAGCCGAGGTTCTCGAGCCCGAACAGGAAGAACTCGGCCCCCAACGAGGGCTGCAGCCGAACGGTGCCGTAGGGTTCGGGGTCGGTGGCGGCTCCGGTGTCGTCCACCCCGATGACGTTGCGCTGGAGGTAGCCCACGCCGAGGCCCAGGTTGAGGTTCATGTTGTCCTCGGCCACCGCACCCCAGAGGAACCGACCCCCTCCGAAGAAGCCGGTCGCGCCCCCGGCGACGTCCACGCCCACGTCCAGCTCGACCCCCAGGTTGGTGGTGGGCTTGCCCGTCGGGATGCCGTACTTCAGCGACACCGCCGACATGGCGCCGTTGCCGCCGAATTGCTGGGAGAAGCCGAGACCCACCCGACCGTTGAGGTCCTTGGCGGCGGAGGCGGGGACGAGCGTGGAGAGCAGGAGGAGGAACGCGGAGACCATGCTGCCTCGCTATCTCGTGGTGAGGAGGATGCCCGTCCGCGGGCCAGAAACGCCCGGGCCCCGCACCCGCACCGACACCCGTCGGACGTCCTGGACCGCGGGTCGGAAGCCGACGAGGCCGGCGATGAAGCGCTCCGCCGGGTGGAGGTGCGCGGTGTCGAAGGCCACGGCGGGACCGGCGGCCTTGAGGGTGAGCTCCCACGGGCCGAGCTGGACGACGCCCAACGCCGGGGTCGCGGTGTCCGGGGGGCCGGTCCAGGTCTCGGTGCCCGCCCGCACCCAGGCGGGGCAGGGTGCGTCGGGGTCGAGCCCGGCGGAGAAGGTCGGGCTGAACACGTAGAGGGCGTCGCCCGGCTGGTCGTCCCGGGTGCGGCTGGGCACGACGAGGGCGGTGCCGCGGAGCGCCGTGCCGCCGCTCGAGGTCATCTGCCCGCTCGGCGACACCGCGTCGGCGGGCGTCAATCCCAGCCCCCCATTCAGCGATCCGCCGACGGGGGGGCAGGTGTCGACCTGATCCCGCTGCTCCGCGGTGGCCTGCACGCCCGTCCCCGCCACGCGGAGCGTCCAGCCGCGGGCGCTGTGCCGAAGGTGATCGGGGCCGGCGCGGATGCTCCCGTCGGGATCCCGCTCCGCAGCGCCGTACTGGGCGCGGTGCTGGACGGTCGCGCCCCCCTGCTCGATGAAGGCCACCCGGGTGGTGAGCTGATCGGTCAGGAACCCGGCGTCCGATCGCGAGAGCCGGGCGAGGAAGACCGAGGTGTCGCTGCCGACGGCGTAGACCGTCGTCGCCTCCTGAATGGGCGGCGCAGCGCGCAGACGCAGGCGCGTACCGACCAGCCCCACCAGGACCAGGGCGCCGGTGGCGACGCCAAGCGTCAGCGCGCGGGACAGAGGTCGCTCCGGGCGGCGACGAGGGCGTCGAGCTCTGGGTCGGGGGTGCGGACCAACACCGAGGGGAGGGGGCCCCCGTCACAGGGGTAGAGGCCGCGGTCCCGGGCGTAGTTGAGTCGGTCGCTGTAGAGCGCGATCCCGGTGCGCCGGCAGGACTCCTGCCGCATGGGGTCGGACACGGCGGCGCAGGCGCCGCGGTCGAAGGGGACCGACCCCGACAGCACCTGGCGGTACCACGCCGACCAGGGGCGGGGATCGTCTACCCGCAGTCCCGCGCTCACCACCCGCCGCGCCACCTCCTCCTCGTGGGTGCCCGGGGTGGTCCCAGGCTCGCCGAGGGCCCGGAAGCCGACGGAGAGCACGTGGAGCGCGCAGTCATCGGCGAACGGGGTTGCATTGGGGCAGGCGCTGGGGTCGAGGGTGGCCTCGGCGTAGACGAACCAGCATTCGCCGGTGGCGACGGGGGTGCTCGTCTGGTCGCAGTGGGGCTTCTTGTCGACGCTGGTACGGTGGGTCCAGCAGTCGTCCCGCAGGGTGGCGTCGGCGATCCGTTCGCACGCGCCGTCGTCCAGGCCGCGGCGGTAAAGCACGAGGTCCGAGGGGCCGGAGGGGCAGGCGGCGAGGAGCAGCGGAAGCAGGGGGCGCTCGGGTCGGCAGGATCGTAGTCCGGCGCCCCGATGGTGCACAGGCGTGGTGGGCGGACGGCGGCTTAAGCGAAGGCGTGCGTCACCTCTGGTTCTTCGTCCGCCTCGCCGTCGCCGTGATCCTCCTCGTGATCGTCGTGACCCGCGTCGACCCGGGGGAGGCGGCGGCGCAGGTCCGGAGCGCCCCGTGGTGGGTCTTCGTCGTGCCGCCGGCGCTGCTGGTGTTGAACAGCGGCATCCACGCGATTCGAATCGGCGTCCTGCTCCCCGCACCCCGTCCCGGCTTCCTCGCCGTCCTGGCCAGCGTGCTGATCGGGAACTTCTTCGGGATCTTCCTCCCCAGCGGGGGCGGCGAGGCGGCGAAGGTGGTCGCCCTCGGCCGCGCGACCGGAGACTTCGAGACGGCGCTGGCGGCGCTCGCCACCAGCCGGCTGCTCGAGCTGATCCCGTGGGGGTTGCTCTGCGTGTGGGGCGCCCTGGTGGTGTTGCCCGACCGCCTCCCCGGGTACGTCTGGCTCGCGTGGTTGACCGCGGCCGGGTTCTCGGCCGTGCTGCTGGCGGTGTGGGGCTTCGGTCCCCGCCTCGGGGCGCTGCCCTTGCCGGCCGGCCTGCGGGCACGCGTCGCGCGCCTGCTCGCCTTCCGCCCGCCCCGGAGGCACGTGTACGCGTCCCTCGCCGCGTCGGTGCCCTTCGCCGCCATCAACTGCCTGGTCATCTGGCTGGTGCAGCGGGCCTACGGGGCCCCCCTCAGCTACCCCGAGATCATGGGGGTGGCGCCGACGCTGGACGTGGTGATCTCGCTGCCGGTCAGCGTGTCCGGGGTCGGGGTCCGGGAGGCGGTGTACGTCGACGGGTTCGGCGCCTACGGCGTCGCGGCCCCAGTCGCGCTGGCGATCGCCTTCACCCGATGGACGGGGGAGCTGCTGCGCGCGGGGGTGGGCGGGCTCGTGTTTCTCGCCGGTGCGTCATCGGGTGGGAGCCGGGGGGACACCTGATCGTCACTGGACCGTTGCGGCTGGAAGCCCCATTGTCGATACATAGAGGGGGATG